>JADFMC010000101.1 GCA_022564085.1 Fidelibacterota bacterium
GAAGTTGCCGCTGAGGGCGTTTTTCAGGAACACCCCGTACTGGACGGGAATCGGCTGATCCAGCTGCTCAACCACCCCGATACAAGTATGTTTCTGTTCGTCCGCAAAAATGACGAATACTACGAGAACATCGGGAAATATAACCAGTTCTTCTCGGGTTGGGACGACTCAGATCCCTTTGATCCCAGAATCGATGATACTAAGTCCGGCCTGATCGCCCGGTCGGACAACCGCGATGGCTATCTGGGGCGGCGGGAGCGCTCCAACGAATTGCTCAGCACCGCCGGCTACGCCACTTCGGCCTTGATGTTCAATCACGTGCTGAGCGCGGTGGACGCCATTTTCTCCACTGCCCGGTGGAACCGCCAGCGGGGCCTGGAGTTGCGTGGCAGCCTGCGGTTCGACCCTGATCAGAGTCTCGGCGTGGGCGGGGTTACCTTTAGCGTGATGTGGTAGGCCGCGCCCGGCTCGCATCCATTCCCATGCCAAGGTCTTCATATGCCACACTTCTGCTGGGCGCCACCCTGGTGGCGTTAAGTTGCGCCGGACGTGGGGATACCGAACGGGACGAGCCGTCCCAATACTTTGATAAAGGGCTGGCGCTTTTTGAGCGCGAAAAGTGGTCCCGGGCGGCTGAAAAGTTCAATTGGGTAGTGCTTAATAATCCCGCCGGCAATCTGGCCGTGGAGGCGCAGTACTACTATGCCGAATCCATCTACCAGCAGGAGCTGTATGTGGAGGCGCAATTGGAATTCGAACGGTTGCTGCGCCGCTGGGCCGGTACCGAGCACGTAGTCCAGGCCCGCTATCGCATTGCCCAGTGCCTGGTGGCCCAGTCGCCCCCCTACCAGCGGGACCAGAGCGCCACCCTGGACGCAATTGACGAGCTCCAGTCATTCATCGATGATTTTCCCGATACTGAAGACCGCCTGGAGGCGGAAGAACTTATATTGGAGCTGCGGCTGAAGTTGGCTCACAAACATTACGAATCGGGGCGGCTATACCTGAAATGGGGCCGCCTGGCCAGTGCCCGGCTCTATTTCGAAAAGGTGCTGGCCAGCTATTATGATACTCCCTATGCCGATCAGGCGCGGGTGGGTATTATCATCTCCCATATCCTGGCGGAAGACCTGGATGGGGCGGTGGCCTACCACACTGCTGAAAAGGATAAATTTCGGGACCACGCCGTGTGGGAGCAAGCCGGCAGTTATATCCGACGGGCCCGGGAAGAAAAATTTGATCTGGCGCTTTTCATGCGGTTGTATGAATGACTCGGGTGGGCGTTTTCGGCGGCAGTTTTGACCCCCCGCATCGGGCCCACTACGAAATTGCAACCCTGGCCATCCGACAGATTCCGCTGGACAAACTGTACCTGGTGCCGGCCTTCCACGCTCTGCTCAGCGAGCAGTTACCTCTGACCAGCGCTGACCATCGCTTGGCCATGGTGCGGCTGCTGGCGCAACAATTACCGGGCAGTTCCGTTTTGACTTATGAGCTGGAGAAAAAGCGGCCCGTCCCCACTATCGAGACTATGGAATATTTGCGCGACCTGGAAGGCGGGGCGCAGTATTATCTGCTGATCGGCGGCGACCAGGCGGCCCGTTTCACCCGCTGGAAGCAGTGGGAGCGCCTGGCGGAGTTGGCGCAGGTGATCTGTTTTCACCGGCCGGGATCAGTGCCTGACGAGCGATTGCGCACCCGGGCCACTTTCATAGACTACAGCAGTGACCTCACATCCACCGCAGTGCGTGAAAGTATCCGCAGCGATGGGCTGGATGACGGTGTGCTATCATCTGCGGTGGCCGAATATATCGACCGGGTGGGGCTTTACAAATGATCCTGTCGGTCGTCCTGCTGCTAGCCGGCATGCTATTGATCTACCTGGGCGCCGAGGGATTGGTCTGGGGCGGTAGCCAGATGGCGCTAAAGTTGCGCATCGCTCCCATCGTGATCGGCCTGAGCGTAGTGGCTTTCGGCACCAGTCTGCCAGAGTTTACCGTCAGCCTGTATTCTGTCCTGAACGGGGTAAATGACATCGCCCTGGGGAATATTATTGGATCCAATATTGCCAACGTGTCTCTGATCCTGGCGTCCAGCGCGGTGATCTTCCCGGTGGCGGTATCATATCTGAAGGTGCGGCAGGATATTTTGCTGGTGATCGGGATAACCATATTGTTCATCGCCCTGGGTTTAGATGGACGGTTGAGCCGCCTGGATGGTGGCGTCTTGGTCATCGGCATCTGCCTTTACCTGTATCGACTGGCTATAAGCCCTACCATCACCGGAGAGGTCAGCCCGACTCAGCACCCCGGCGGCCCGGCCAGATTCATCGCAGCTATTCTATCGGGATTAGGTGCGCTGGTCATGGGCACCTTTTTATTCACCGATTCAGCCGTGGCTATAGCCCGATATTACCACGTTAGCGATCTGGTGATCGGAGCGACCATCGTGGCGCTGGGAACTTCCCTGCCGGAGCTCGCTACCTCACTGGTGGCGGCCTTCCGAAAGCAGTCGGAGATTGTGCTGGGTAATATTCTCGGATCTAATGTTTTCAACCTGATGGCCGTGATGGGGATCATTCCCCTGGTCCAACCGATCGATGTACCGTCGAACGCCCTCTATATACAAATGCCGCTGATGCTGGGGTTGACTGTAGTCCTGCTGCCGATGATAAAATACCAACAGGGGGTCAAACGATATTCGGGCCTGGTGCTGTTGGCGGTTTATGCCGCCTTCACCATTTACATGTTCAACCTTGATGGTTTGGGAGTAAACTGAAGCACCGGAGTAACCGGACGCTTGTAAATTCGCCCCATGATCGAGCTGCGAAATGTTTCCCTGACTTACCAGCGCGGCCCGGGCGTATTTGATATTAATTTCAAAATTAACGCCGGGGAGCTGGCTTTTCTGGTGGGACCGTCCGGGGCGGGCAAGTCCACCGTGCTTAAGCTGATGTACGCAGAACTGGTGCCCCAGGAGGGGGAAGTTGAAATTAACGGCTACATCACCAGCCGCATCCGCCGTAACCGTATTCCCGGACTGCGGCGCACCTTAGGATTGGTATTCCAGGACTTTCGTCTGCTGCCCGACCGGAATGCGTACGATAATGTGGCATTGCCCCTCCATATTATGGGACTGCCCCACCGGGAGATCCGTGAGCGCACTTACTCGGCCTTGGGCGACGTGGGACTGTCGGAACGGGTGCACCATTATCCCCGGGAACTGAGCGGCGGCGAGCAACAGCGGGTGGCTATTGCCCGGGCGGTGGTGAAAAACCCCGACATCATCCTGGCCGATGAACCCACCGGAAACTTGGATGCCGCCACAGCCCTGGAGACCCTGGACCTGTTGACCTATCTGGCGGAGGACCAGGGCTGCACTGTTGTAGTGGCGACCCACGACTACACCCTGATGACCAAGAAACGGGGCCGGCTGATCGAAATCAGCGAAGGCAGGCTGCTGGATTGATCAATAAGGTTTTATTCTTGCTCAGTGAGGGTTTACGCTCCCTGTGGCGAGCCCGGCTCCCGGCGCTGGGATCGATGCTTACCATCACCCTGACGATCATGCTTTTCGGCGGCGCCTACGTACTGTTCGGTAATTTCGACCGGGCCACCCGCCGCCTCCAGAGCCAGTACCGGATAGACGTGTTCTTCGATCCATTGTTGAACAACGCGGATGCCTTCGTGCACTATCAGAAGTTGAAGGATATCGACGGTATTGCCAGCACCGAGTTCATCAGTAAGGAGCGGGCCGCCGCCATTTTTGAGCGGGAATTCGGTGAGGATGTCGTTAGTGTGTTGGGTACCAATCCCTTGCCGGCCGGGGCCATCATCCACGTGGCCCGCGGCTACCGGACCGCCCGCCGCATCAATCGGATTGCGGATAATATCGCCGCAATTTCAAACGTGACGGATGTGGCTTACCGGGGGGAGCTGGTACGCATCCTGGAGCGTTACTTGCGGTTTGCGGTCTACGGGGGGCTGGTTATGGGCCTGCTGACCTTGTTAGGAGCCATCTTCCTGGTTTCCAATACCATCCGGTTGTCGATCTATGCTAAACGGGAGACCATTGAGACGTTGTCACTATTGGGCGCTTCCCCGGCTTTTATACGATTGCCCTTCCTGGTTGAGGGGCTGCTGCAAGGCCTGCTGGGCAGTGCCCTGGCCGTGGGAGCGATCCTGGCGCTGATTGATGTGATGAACTATGTCCTGGAGCAGTTTGTATTGTACCGGCTGATCCGGCCGCCACAGATGGCCTTGGCGCTGATTATTTTCGGGGTGTTGTTGGGGATCGTCGGCTCTGCCCGCAGCATCGGCAAGTTCATCAATTTGCGGCTGCTGGAAAACCGCTAGTGCCGCTGATGGCCACGACTTGATTGTTCCCGGTGTAGAACCTTAATTTCGACTCGATTGATATGAACGAGAGTTTCACAGAGCGGGAAAGGAAAGTGCTGTCGGCGACGATAGAGGACTTTATCCGTACCGCCACGCCGGTGGCTTCGAATCGCATAGCAGGCACTTTTGATAAACCGCTGAGTCCAGCCACCGTTCGCAATACCATGGCCTTGCTGGAGCGCGGCGGTTTTCTCACCCATCCCTATACCTCCGCCGGCAAAGTGCCCACGGACAAGGGCTACCGGACCTATGTCAACCAGCTGATGCCCGTTGTTGATTTGAACTTAGTCCTGCAGTCCAGGATCAAACAGGAATTGGAAGAGATCTCGGGCAATGTGGCTGATTACATGCAAGTGGTGGCCCATATCATCTCGCAACTTTCGCACGGTGTGGGAATCTGTATGTCACCGGTTAATTTAAAGGCCCTATTGACCGGGATCCGGCTGGTGCCCATCAGTGAGTACCGGGTACTTTTTGTCATGGAGTTTGACAGCCATAGTATGAAGACCGTGGTGGTGGAATTAAAGCGGAACCTGGACAGCCGTTTGCTGGTGACGGTGGAAGAGATTCTTCGCGAGCGGTTGTGCGGTGTCTCCCTGGAAGAAATCGAAGAGAGCATCGTGCCCCGCCTATATGGCACTCTGGCCGATGACCTGGGGATAGTCTCCTTGATCCTGGAACATTCCGAGGAGCTGTTTACGCTGCCGCTGAAAAGCGAGCTCTACGTCTACGGCCTGCAACGGGTGTTGCTCAGCCCTGAATTCGGTGACCAGGAGATCGTAACTACATTGGCTGGCCTGGTGGAAGACGAAGACCGCCTGCGGAAATTGGCTTGGGCCGCTGGTGATGATGAAAAACCCCAGATCACTATCGGCTCGGAGCACCAGGACCGGTCGCTGGAAACATTTACCACCATCAGCCGCAAGTTTCACCAACACGGCCGAACCGGGACCCTGGCGATCCTGGCCCCCAAGCGATTGGACTACGCCCAGTCACTGGCAGTGCTCGATTTTTTGGCTGATACGGTGTCCGAATTTTATTAGTTACGGGAGATTACCAGCTATATGCCTAGTAAATCCAACCCACTCCCACCTGGGCCGGACAGTGGCGAAGCGCTAGCGGATGCTACTGGCAAGGGGGGTCGTAAAACGGCGGCAGCGCTATCCGGCGGCCAGGAATCTGAAGATATTGGTAAAGCCGCAAGCGAGGCGGCCGCAGCCGCCACTCCCGAGGAAGACCCGGCCGCCGAGCTGGCAAAGATACTGGAGCATCAAGACCTCGGTGAGAAATACCTGCGCCTGCGAGCCGAGTTCGACAATTATATCAAGCGCACTAATCGGGAAAAAGGCGAACTATTCGAATATGGCGGCAGCAATATAGTGAGGCAGATGTTGCCCA
Source organism: Fidelibacterota bacterium (assembly GCA_022564085.1). Classification (GTDB taxonomy): domain Bacteria; phylum Fidelibacterota; class Marinisomatia; order SCGC-AAA003-L08; family TS1B11; genus JACZSB01. The sequence goes on from JADFMC010000101.1 coordinate 5,796, forward strand.
TCCTGGATGATCTGCGGCGCACCGTGGAGCATGCCCGCCAGAATGGCATACCAGAAGATGACCCGGTTTTGCAGGGGGTGGCGCTGATTCTGGAGAAATTTATAAAGAACCTGGAGACCGAGGGGGTTGTGGAAATCGTCGCGGTGGGGCAAACGTTCGACCCCGAGTTGCATGAGGCGCTGATGACCAGGAAATCGAAGGAATATTCCAACGGTACGGTAATAGAGCAGTTCGAACCGGGCTATAGATACCGGGGCCGTGTCATCCGGCATTCCAAAGTGATAGTGAGCGAGTAGCCGCGTGCCCGATTACTACCAGGTGCTTGGTGTTGACCGAGGCTCCAGCCAGGAGGCGATCAAGAAGTCATACCGTAAACTGGCCCTGAAGTATCATCCCGATAAGAATCCGGGGGACAGTCAGGCGGAACAGAAATTCAAAGAAGCCGCCGAAGCCTACGATGTGCTCAACGACCCCCAGAAGCGGGCCCAGTACGATCAGTTCGGCCAAGTCCGGGGCAACGGCGGGCAGCCCGGCGGTTTCGATTTCGACCTGTCGGACGCACTGCGCACCTTTATGTCCGGTATTGGCAGTTTTAGCGGTTTTGGCGGATTTGACGAGTTTTTCGGCGGCAGCAGCCGGCAGCGGACAGCCGGCGGCAGCGATCTGCGGGTGACGATCCCGCTCACATATGAGGAAATTGCCACCGGGATAGAAAAGACCATCCGAGTCAAACGGTTTGAATCCTGCCCCACTTGCGACGGTTCCGGCGCGGCTGCCGGTGGTGGAACCATCACCTGCCAGCAGTGCCGGGGAACCGGTCAGATCAGGCAGGTGCAGCGCAGCCTGCTGGGGCAGATGATAAATGTACAACCGTGCCGTAATTGTGGCGGCACTGGCCGAGTGGTTGAGCGGCCCTGTGGCACCTGCCATGGCGAGGGGCGCACTAAAATGACCAAGCAGATCAAGATTGATGTGCCCGCCGGTGTGGCCGCCGGAAATTACATGACACTCTCAGGCGAAGGTAACCACGGCCGGCACGGGGCGCCCCCTGGTGACCTGCTGGTGATGTTTGACGAGCAGCGCCATAATATTCTCACCAGGCACGGCAGCGATGTATTGCTGGATGTGTCGATTTCCTTTGCGGAGGCGGCCATGGGAACCGCTATCAAAGTGCCCACCCTTGAAGGGATGGCCAATCTTAAAATTCCGCCAGGGATCCAATCGGGACATCTACTGCGCATGCGGGGCAAGGGTTTCCCGGAGCTGCGCGGTCGCGGCCGGGGAGATCAATTGGTACGCATCCAGGTTATTACGCCGCAGCAGATTACCCGGGAGCAGCGCAAGGCCTATGAGGAGTTGCAAAGCCTGGAATCGCAAATTCCCGAGGCGGGGCGATTCAGGAAGTTCGAAGGATAGTGAAAAGTGAAACTTTTCACTACCGAAGAGCGACGCATCCTGCAGCTGTTGGCCGTGCTTTTTCTGGTTGGATTGCTCACCAAGTTGGTGCGTGATTATTGGGAGCTGCCCGGGGAGAATGAACGTGCACAGCGGCGGCAGTACCTGGAAGCTTTCCAGACCGGGGCCCAGGGCTATTTGGCTGCCAGCGGCAGCGACGGGACTGTCCCTACCAGCCCTGTGGATATCAACCGGGC
>JADFMC010000102.1 GCA_022564085.1 Fidelibacterota bacterium
CGGCGATTACAACTATCGCCTGGACAGCAAATATCTCTTACCGGCAAAACTGCGCCTGACCCTCGTGGTCAGCTCCTATACCAGCATTTTTGAGCCCTACCACGGTCCCGGTGGCGCCCGGACAAATTACGATGAGGCCTTTGTGGACGAACGCTCAGACAGTTACCGGGGACGGTTTTATTACATGTATGCAAAGCGCTCGCTGAAAGTGAGCACACTGGTGCAGGGGCGGCTCATGGGGGAGCGGCTCCGTTGGCTGGCTGGATTGGTGATACTTACCACCCAAGTAGATTCCATCGATTATGACGGTGATGATCCGGGCCGTCAAACCTTGCTGGCCAGGCACTGGGATTATTATGGCGCTGCAGTGGACGGTGGCCGGGAGAACGGCCTAGTCGGCGGCCTGGTATGGGACAGCCGGGACCACGAGACCTCGCCCCATCGGGGATTATGGTCGGAACTGCTGGCCCGCTGGGTACCTGGCAAGCTGGGTAACGACTTTCAGTATGCGGCCATAACCGCCACTCACCGGCAATATATACCGTTGTACCCGGATTTGACCATGGCTATCCGGATGAGCGGCCGTTGGATGTCCAGCGGCGCCCCCTTTTTCAGCGTGCCGCGGATCGACGGTTCCTTCACTTCAGTTAGCGGCCTGGGGGCAATATGACAATCCGGGGGGTGCTGTGGCAACGGGCGGTGGGGCGGCAATTATTTTATAGCAACTGGGAGTTGCGCTACCGGGCCAGGCAGCTTTTTAGATCGGGTTACCTGGCTGCCAGCGCCTTTTATGACTTGGGACGGACGTTCGATCCGGCAGACGCTCGCGATCTGCCAGACAGCGGGCCAGGGTCAGACAGTTGGCATGCTGGAGTCGGCGCCGGCCTGCGCATAGCGCTCAGCGACACATTTATCCTGGCCCTGGACCTGGGCTGGCCCCGTGATCCCGACCTGGATGGACAGGGGGTCAAGGTCTATATGGGGCTGGACTGGCTTTTTTAATACACCGGCATAGCGCAAGGGGGGAATGATGACCATAGCAGGCAACAATAATAACCGGGCGGTATTCGCCTGGTCCATGTATGATTTCGCCAATTCGGCCTTTACCACCCTGGTGGTGACCTTCGTTTATTCCACCTACTTTGTGAAGGCCATCGCTCCGGATGTTATCACCGGGACAGTGCTGTGGTCCCGGGCGGTGACCATCACCGGCCTTACCGTGGCCCTGCTGTCTCCAATTCTAGGGGCACTGGCCGACCGGGGGGGGCACCGCAAACTGTACATGGCGCTCGCCACGGCGATTTGTGTTGTGGCCACGACCGGACTGTACACGGTGTTGCCCGGAGCGGTCATGGAGGCGCTGGTCTGGTTCGTCATAGCCAACATCGCTTTTGAGCTGGGCGGTGTGTTCTACAACGCCTTCCTGCCCGACATTGCTCCGGCCGGGCGTGTCGGCCGCACATCCGGCTACGGCTGGTCCCTGGGCTACGTAGGCGGCCTGGGCTGCATGGCCCTGGCCATGGTCGGTTTTGTCAACCCGGAAGTGCCCTGGTTTGGCCTCGCCAAGGAGCTCGGCCAGAACATCCGGGCCACCAACCTGTTGGTGGCGCTCTGGTTCGCGGTTTTCAGTCTACCAATTTTCCTGTGGGTGCGTGAGGATAAAAACCGTATCAGCCCGCCGGGCGCCGCTCTGGTGCGGGATGCCTGGCGGCAGTTGGCCGATACCTTCAAGGAGCTGCGCCGGTATCGCCAGCTGGGCCGGTTCCTGGTGGCCCGGATGGTCTACAACGATGCCTTGGTAACCATCTTTGCATTCGGGGGCATTTACGCCGCCGGTACCTTCGGTTTCAGCTTTGAGAAGATCATGATCTTTGGCATAGTACTAAACTTAGCTGCCGGTGTCGGCGCTTTTTTCATGGGCTTCATGGATGACCGGTTGGGCGGTAAAAACACCATCCTGGTGGCCACTGCCGGCCTGGTGCTGGCAACGGTGATCGCGGCCCTGACCACCAGCGAAGCAGTTTTTTGGGGCGCGGGCATTCTGATCGGTTTGATGGCGGGGCCCAGCCAGTCGGCCAGCCGCTCCCTGATGAGCCGGTTCACCCCCTCTGAAAAGAAGGGCCTGTTTTTCGGTTTATACGCCTTTTCCGGCAAGGCCACTGCTTTTGTGGGCCCGCTGCTGCTGGGAGTGCTGACCCAGCAATTCAACTCGCAGCGCGCTGGTATCTGGGTGGTGGCATTGCTGTTCGTTGTCGGCGGGCTGTTACTGTTGGCCGTGGATGAAAAGCAGGGTATTGCGGCCGTTCATGGGTCTCAGCAGAAGCAGCTATAGGATAATGGGCAACATTTTCGGCAGTTGATCAGCTCTGCGGATATACATCATACGGTATAAGTCAATTTTTAATACACAATAAATTGTATAGGTATCGTGTAACACAAATATTACTTTATGCATCACTTGAGGTGGGGCCATAAAATACTGTAATTACTTGCTATAAGGGTTGACACTACCCCCACGAATATTATATATTACAGTGCGTTAATTGGGGGATTAATGAGGTATTTCGGAGCAATCCTACTCATCGCAGTCGTATTCTCGATCATTGTTGGGGGGACCTATACCCCGCGGGAAGTGGTGGATGTTTCGATCCAGCTGATCCCCACGCCCACCGCCCAACCGGCCTTGGTGGAGTCGGCCCTGAGTGAGTTCGGTGGAATCGTGGCGGTTCGGCATTATCCCAACAACGACCTGTTGGAGGTGACGTTCGACAAGGCCCGCATCAGCCTGGAGGATCTCCGCCATCTGATCCACACCATGGGTTACAAGTCAATCCTGTTGGAGCCGGTGCAAAGTTCATTGTAGCCGCCCGGTAGCCTGGCCGCAAAACTTGACCGCCCGAGGCTTGTGCTTCGGGCTTTTTTGTTCAGGATAATGTCTCAGTTTAGTCACCGAGGTTGTCGATATTTGACTGTTCAGGACGTTACTTTTTCTACTAAAGGGCGTAAACGCCCTCATACCCTGTTTTGATCATCTGATTATCCAGCCGTGAACGGCTGGGCTACACAGTCAACAAATCCATCCATATTCATCTCACCGAGCCATTTTTGGCTGGGAAAATACAGTCACAACCTCTGAGGCAGGAAAACCGGGTGGGGCAGAGCCGTTGGCCCCGCCGATCGTGGGATCAAAACGGGACAAGCGAGACTTCCCGCTATGAGGAGCTGCGCGGGATAAGCTCCTCCCGGCAAAATGTGGGCTCTCATTGCTCCCATTGTTGGCGTGCCCGGGGCGAGACTCGAACTCGCACATCCATAAGGACACTAGACCCTGAACCTAGCGCGTCTACCAATTCCGCCACCCGGGCTGGGGGCTTGACCTGAAGGCCAAGTGGTAATTGCCGGCTCGAGCTTAGGGGCGTGCCCTTCCGGTGTCAAGGGGATTAACCTTGAAGGGTAATCGCCGGGCGGCCTAAATTCGTCGACCTTGGAGACCACATCCGGTAGGAAAATTATCGGCGCCAACCGCCGGGCGCGCCATGAATACCATATACTGGATAAGTATGAGGCCGGGCTGGTGCTGCAGGGGACCGAAGTCAAGGCGTTGCGGGAGGGCCGAGTAAGCCTCATCGAAGGTTTCGCCCGGTTCATGGGCGACGAGCTATACCTGGTAAACGTGCATATCAACCCGTACTCGCATACCGGCGGCAGCGGCCATGCCGCCCTGCGGGAGCGCAAATTGCTTTTGGGCCGGCGGGAGCTGAGCAAACTGCGCAAGGCGACCCAGATCAAGGGGCAGACCCTGATCCCGCTATCAATTTATTTTCGCGGCGGTTGGGCGAAAGTGGAGTTGGCCGTCTGCCGGGGCAAGCAACAGCACGACAAGCGCCAGGCCGTGGCCGAACGGGAGAGCAAGCGGCAGCTGGCCCGGACCATGAAAGAGCATAAATCAGTATAGTGGCATTTCCGAGCGTCAATGAACAGATGGAGTTGCTGCGGCGGGGGGCGGAACAGATCATTCCCGAGGATGAGCTGGTCGCTAAGCTGGAGAGGTCGCTCAAGGATAATCGGCCGTTGAAAATCAAGCTGGGCTGCGACCCCAGCCGCCCGGACCTGCACCTGGGCCACGCGGTGGTGTTGCGCAAACTGCGGCACTTCCAGGACCTGGGTCACCAGGCTATCCTGGTGGTGGGGGATTTCACCGCCATGATCGGCGATCCTTCGGGACGGAATAAGACCCGGCCGGCCCTTTCCATTGAAGAGACCCGTAAGAACGGCAAATCCTATTACGAGCAGGCCACCAAGGTGCTCAGCAAAAAGCGGCTGCGCATCACCTATAACTCGGACTGGTTGGGCAAACTCGATTTCGCCGACCTGATCAAGTTTTCTTCCTACATCACCGTGGCCCGCCTGTTGGAACGGGACGACTTTGCCAAGCGGTTGCAGGAGCAGACCCCCATCTCATTCCACGAGCTGCTCTATCCGTTGGCCCAGGCCTACGACTCGGTGGAACTGGAGGCCGACGTGGAGCTGGGCGGCACCGACCAGACCTTTAATCTGCTCATGGCCAGGGACCTGCAGCGGGCCTTCGGCCAGGAGCCCCAGGCCATACTGACCACCCCATTGCTGGAGGGTACCGGCGGGGGGGCAAAGATGTCCAAGTCCTACGATAACTACGTGGGGCTCACCGATCCGCCGGACCAGATGTACGGCAGGGTCATGTCCATACCCGATGACCTGATTCGACCTTATTTCGAGTATTGCACCGATGCCAGCGCCGACGACCTGACCCATATCGGGCGGCAGCTGGCTGACGCGTCCGTGAATCCCCGGGACCTCAAACGCCGGTTGGCCCGGGAGATCATCGCACTGTACCATGATCAGGCCGCCGCCGATGGAGCCCAGGAAGCCTTTGACCAGCTGTTTGTCAGGAAGGAGTTGCCGGACGATATCCCGGAGTACCAGTTCAAAGGGAAGGAATCATTTCTTGTGCAGGTGTTGGCCGAGGCGAAGGTCACAGGGTCCAACGGCGAAGGCCGCCGCCTCATATCGCAGGGGGCGGTGCGGGTAAATGACGAGGTGATCTCGGACCCCAATTTCACCGTGCAGGGCGGACAGACCTATATAATCAAGGCCGGCAAGCGGCGCTTTTTGAAGATTGTGCCAAAGTAATGCATACTTCCACCTCGGTTAGGCTGTCCCTGCCAACTGCCAACTGCCAACTGCAGCCCCGCTTCCGTCGCCTGCGGCTACTTATTCGGGGCGGGCTGCTAGGCTCGCCGTGGCGGCTACGCCGAGGCCTGCCACTGCTACTGCTACTTTCGCTTGGCCAAGGACAGGCCCAAACCGAGCGGGGCGGCCAGCCCCATGAGCAGCTGGACGCGGTGCTATGGGTGCAGCATTCGGCGGAGTACCAGGCGGCTGCGCTGCAGGCCTATAATCAGGCCCGGGTGTCCCTGGACGCGGCGCTGGCGGACACTACCTGGACCGCGGCGCTGGAGCAGTCCGGCCCATTCGGACAACTGCCGCCGGCGGTGATCCTGGACGTGGACGAGACTGCGCTGGATAATTCCCCGCACCAGGGACGGCTGATCCTGGGGGACACGGTCTTTAACTGGACCGCGTGGGACCAGTGGGTTAAGGAGGAGTTGGCGGAGCAGGTACCGGGGGCCCTACAGTTTTGCCAATATGCCGCCCATCAGGGAGTGACCGTTTTCTATGTCACCAACCGGCGGGACCATCTCAGGGAGGCCACCCGCAATAATCTCAGGAAGATGGGTTTCCCACTGGCGGACGACCGGGAGACGCTATTTACCCGCGGCGATGATTCCGCCAAAGGTCCTCGCCGGGCAGCTATTGCCAAGCAGTTCCGTATCCTGCTCCTGCTAGGTGATAATACCGCCGATTTCGCACCTGGATTTCGAGGGGCGGGTATCGATGAGCGGGCCGCTTTGGCTGAGCAGTACGCCGATTGGTGGGGCCGCCGCTGGATCATGTTGCCCAACCCCATGTATGGCTCCTGGGAAGAGGCCTTGCCCGGCTTCGACTACTCCCAAAGCCGTTCGGAGCGGGTGCAGGCTAAGCGGCGGGCTCTGCAGGATTAACCGGCAGCACCAATCACCGATTGAGGGGGTGGGATGAACCACACATTGATTCGCATTCTTTTATTGCTGTTAGCAACAGCGCCGGCGGATTCCTGTCTACAACGGCCGGCAGATAATCCAACCGAGGGGCCGAAATCGATCATTCTGATAGTCGCCGACGGCACCGGGATTGGACAACATACCTACGCCTATTATCTGGGCAGCCGTTTCTCCCTGCAGCGCTTCGAGCACGTGGGATTGATGACCACCCACCCGGCCGACAGCCTCAAAGTGACCGAATCCGGCGCCGCAGCTACCGCTATGGCCACCGGTCACAAGACCTATACCCGTGCCATCGGGGTCGACGAAAACAAGCGACCGTTGAAGACCGTGCTGGAATACGCCCTTGAAAAGGGGATGGCCACCGGATTAGTAGCGACTTCCTCTATCACCCACGCTACCCCGGCAGCCTTTGCATCCCATGTGGCGGACCGCTCCGACGAACCGGAGATCGCCCGCCAGATGGCCGCAGCCGGATTAACCGTCATATTCGGTGGCGGACGGAAGTACTTTCTCTCCCGGGAGCAGGGCGGTGAACAGGAGGAGGATCTGCTGGCGGTGATGATCTCGCAGGGGACGCAGGTGATAGACAGCTTGGGGCAGCCGGTGAGCCCTGATCGCCCGGTGGTGGGGCTGTTCACCATGGATTACATGCCTAAAGCGGTTGACGGCCGCAGGCCCACCACCACTGCTATGGCCCTACGGGCGGTGGCTATCCTGGAGCAGGATCCCGACGGCTTTTTCCTGATGGTGGAAGAGAGCCAGGTGGACTGGGCCGGGCATAAAAACAATACAAAGTGGCTGCACTCTGAAGTTGGGTCGCTACAGGAGCTGGTGGGCGCTCTGCTGGACTATCAGGCCGGCCATCCCCAGGTCCTGGTGCTGTTGGTGGCCGATCACGAGACGGGGGGACTTGCCGTTCAGGAAAAGGCTCTGGGGGCGGGCCTGAAGACGGCCTGGGTAACTAAAGGCCACACCGGTGACCTGGTACCGATCTTTGCCAGCGGCCCCGGCAGCGAGGCATTCGACGCCGTGGTGGACAACACCTTTATTGGGAAGAAACTGATAGAGTATGTCACCGGCCGGTGAGGCCCTGGGCGGTGCGGATAACAGCGGCCTGGAACTAGCAGGCTGGTAAAACGGTTCGATGGCGGCAGCGCCGTATTGATGTATGGCCGGCGGGTGGCACTGCCGGAAATCCGGCGCTGGCTGCGGCTAAAAAAATCGGTTGACTGGTAAGCTGCCAACCCATACT
>JADFMC010000103.1 GCA_022564085.1 Fidelibacterota bacterium
AGTGGGCTTCGATCGTGTGCTTTTTCTCACTAAAAGTAGGCCGCACCCCAATATTTCCCATGCCAAACGCAACGGTCCGGTCGATTTCAGCTGAAACGACATATACACCATCCCGGGGCAGCAACTGCAGCGGCTCATCCGGCTCCAGGTTGGCGGTGGGGTATTGCAGCTCCGCGCCCCGCCCCGCTCCCCGCACAATCAGGCCGGTGATCTCATAGGTCCAGCCCAGTAGCTGCTCCGCCTCTTCGCAACGGCCTTCCAGCAATAGCTGCCGGATGGCGGAACTGCTCACCGTCCGGCCGGCCACCGCAACCCCTTCGACCACCTCGACCGAGAAACCGTATTCCTCAGCCCGGCTACGCAGGAAATCGGCATCACCTTGCCGGCGATGGCCGAAATGATGGTCATATCCGATGATGAACCGCAGTGGCTTGAAATGGGTCCATATCAACCGGGATAGGAAATCCTCCGCTGTCACCTGGCTGAACGCCCGGTCGAATTTCAGCACCAGCGCCATATCAACGCCGCATTGGGCCAACATATTCAATTTCCGCTCCAGGGTTATAATCAGTTGGTAGGCCGGTTCGCTATAGGTCGCCAGTACGCTACCCGGGTGCGGATCGAAGGTAATCACTGCCGATGGAATGCTTTGGCTGCGGGCATACTCAACCAAACGGTCGATCACTGCCTGGTGTCCCCGGTGCATACCATCAAAATTGCCGATGGTCAAGGCCGCACTCGGAACTTTCGGCAGTTCCGTCAGGTTGCGATAGGTATCCACTGCAAAGCCTGTTTCATGGTCAGAGCCCGGGTCTGATCGTAGGGTCCTACCCGGTTGCGAGTCAATTGGATCAGATGGCCCACAGTTCCCAGCGCCGTAGCCAGATCGGCGGCCAGCACCCGTATATAGGTGCCTTTGCCGCATACCACCCGCAGTTGCAGCTCGTCAGGGGGGCGCCAATCGGCCAACTCCAGGGTGTGCACAACCACTGGCCGCGGCTTGCGCTCCACTGTTTGGCCGGCCCGGGCCAGCTGGTACAATCGCCGTCCCCCAACTTTGAGAGCCGAATACATGGGCGGGATCTGGCTGATCTGGCCGGTAAAGGCCGGCAACTGCTGCTTTATGGCGGCCGGGCTCAACCGAGGAATTCGCCGCTCGGCCACTACCGAACCGGTTAGATCTAAGGTATCAGTAGCTATGCCCAGCCTTAACCAGGCCATATACTCTTTTTCCAATTTCATCAGTTCAGAGACCCGTTTAGTAGCAGCACCAAAACAGAGTATCAGCACCCCTTCAGCAAAAGGGTCCAGGGTACCGGCATGTCCTACCTTCCGGATTTTCGTCAGGGACCGTATTTTTTTTACAACGTCAAATGATGTCCAGCCCACCGGCTTCCAGAAAGGTTGAATAATATCTATGGCCGTCACGGGAGTGATTCCTCGCTGCCCAACTCTGCAATGATCTCATCAATGCGCGCTGATTGTTTGGCCGCTAAATCCAGGTGAAAGCGCAACTGGGGCACATATTTGATACCCAACCGGGATCCGAGGTGGAATCGGATCTGCTTGCGGCGCCGGATCACCGCAGCTATGATAATTTCTTCTTCGGCCGTGGGATTTAAGAAACTGAAGTATACATTGGCATTACGGAGATCACGACTGGTTTCCACCCGCGTAATTGTCAACATCCCGGCAGATGGAATCTGCACCTCAGAGAGGAAAATTTGGCTTAATATGCGCTGGATTTCCTCTGCTACCCGAACAGACCGGGGCACTGCTGGGTATTGTTGGTCAGGCAAGGGTGCGTTTAACTTCCTTCACTTCGTAGATTTCCAACAGATCACCTTCCTGGAAATCGGTGAACCCCTGGACGCCGATGCCGCATTCAAAGCCTTCCTGCACTTCCTTCACGTCATCCTTGAAGCGGCGCAGTGAAGTAACATCACCTTCATGTATTAGTTCACCATTGCGGGTGACCCGTAAATAAGCCTCGCGCACCGCTTTGCCTTCCTTCATGTAGCAACCGGCAATAATACCCAACTTGGGCACTCTGAAGGTGGCTCTGACCTCGGCCACACCCAGCGGCGTTTCGACTTTTTCCGGCTCCAGCAAGCCTTCCAGGGCCAGTTTGATCTCATCGACTGCGTCGTAGATTACGTCGTAATTACGAATTTCGACCCCTTCGGTCTTAATCAATTCCAGAGCCCCTGTGGAAGCTTTGACCCGGAAAGCAATTATTACCGCGCTGGAGGCCTTGGCCAACAGTACGTCGTTTTCGCTGACATTCCCCACCGCATGATGGATAACATTAATACTGACTTCCTCGGTGGACATGCCGGATAGAGAATCACGGAGCGCTTCCAGCGATCCGTCAACGTCGGCCTTGAGGAGAATGGGCAATTGCCGGACTGCACCTTCCTGAATCTCCTTTGAGATATCATCAAGTGTCCGGACGCTCTTTTCGCGCCGATCCATCTCCTGCCTGATACGGGCTCGTTCAACACCGATCCGCTTGGCTTCCTTATCATCCTCAAAAACGATGAAGCGGTCACCAGCCTGAGGTACTGCCGCAAAACCTTGAATCAAAATCGGATCAGAGGGGTAGGCTTCATTTACGGCCATCCCGCGCTCGTTCTGCAAGGCCCGCACACGGCCGGAATGGTTGCCACTCAAGAAAGTGTCGCCCCGGCGCAGGGTCCCCTTCTGGATCAGTACGGTGGCCACCGCCCCCAATCCCCGGTCCAGCCGGGATTCGATAACAGTGCCGTTGGCGGGTGCATCCTTCACGGCAGTAAGATCCAGCATCTCAGCCTCCAGAAGGATCTTATTCATCAGCTCCGGTATCCCTTTGCCGCTCTTGGCTGAAATCTCCGCACATTGGACTTTGCCGCCCCAGTCCTCAACCAGAACGCCGTGTTCAGACAACTCGCGCTTTACCCGCTCCACATCGGCTTCGGGCTTATCGATCTTGTTAATGGCCACAATTAGGTTCACCCCAGCGGCCTTGGCGTGATCAATGGCTTCCTTGGTTTGAGGCATGACAGCATCATCGGCGGCCACAATCAACACCACGATATCGGTGATCTGGGCCCCCCGGGCCCGCATGGCGGTGAAAGCGGCATGGCCGGGTGTATCTAGAAATGTGATGTGTTCGCCCGAAGATAAAGTTACCTCATAGGCGCCAATATGCTGGGTGATGCCTCCCGATTCTCCCGCCACCACATTGCTGGAGCGGACGTTATCAAGCAAGGTGGTCTTGCCATGGTCCACATGGCCCATCACGGTAACAACCGGCGGGCGACGCACTGATTCGGCATCGGTTTCCTTGGCCGCCATCTCCTTTAGGATCAGCATGTCGCTTAGAACACTATCCTCATCCACGTCGAAACCGAAATCCTCGGCCACGATGGTAAGGGTAGGCATGTCCAGACGTTGGTTGATGGAGACCATGATACCCAACTTCATGCAGGCGCTGATCACTTCCATGGCAGATACCTTCATAACGGAGGCCAGTTCCGCCACGGACATAAAATCATGTATTTTCAGCCTCTGGTGGGTATTTTCACTCGCCTCGGCTTCAGGGAGCTCTTCCCGCTCTTTCCGGCTGGGTCTGCGTCGGCGCTCCTTGGCGCCCATGCTTGCCAGGGTCTGCCTTAAAGTCTGGTCCACGGTGCGGGCCTTGGCCTCGTCCGCCTTGCCCGCAGCTTTGCGGCCGACAGGTTTCCTGCGTCCCTGGTCTACCTTCGAAGCTATGGCCCGCATGTCGACGCGCTTCAGCTTGGTCTTGGTCGGCGGCGGCTCGGCGCTGCGGGCCGCACCTTTAACGTCTGTTACTGCGGCTTTAGCCCGTTCTCGACGCTTGGACTGCTCTTCCTGCTGACTCTTCTTGAGCTCCTCCAGAGCCAGCAGCTTCAGTTCTTCTTCCTTTTTTCTATCGCGCTCCTCTTCCTGAGAACGAAGTTCGGCTGCTTCCCGGGCCAATCGCGCTTTATCTTGCTCTTCTTTCTCGATACTGCGCTGTTCATCCAAGGAAAGGATGCGATCGAACCGGTTTTTGGGGGCCGTCGTTTCCCGCAGTCGGGCGGTGGCAATATTGCGGGCCTGCTCCTTGCGGTGCCTCTCGATAATCACCCGCTCCTTGGCAAATTCTCCCAGTATGCGCTCATAAACGGGCTGCTCAACCGGGGACATATGGCTGGACGCCTCGAACCCCTCACGCTTCAGGAATTCAATGATCTCCGTATGGGAGATATTGAGCTCCTTGGCGATTTGAAAAATGCGCCTTTTCTTGGTAACCTGATCAGTCACTGTTAAAACTCAATTTCCGTCTATTGCCCAACAGCCTCGCCAACCTCGTTCTCCTCCGGTTCTTCATCCGACGCGGCATTTTCTTTCTCCAGAGCTTCCATAGCCACGGCCATGATTTCTTTGACCTTTACCAGGGTCTTGGGACCGAAGCCCTTAAGAGCCAATATTTCCGCCGGATCGGTTTCGTTGAATTCTACGGCGGTATGCACATCAATTTGCGCCAAAGCATCCACCCGGGCCTTGGTCAGACCGGCCAGTTCGTCCAGGTAGATGGTTTCTTGCTTGGGACCTTCATACTCGGATTGCTTCACGGCGTCAATGGTATACCCTGTGACCTGGGAGGCCAATTTAATATTCTGGCCGTTACGGCCAATGGCGGCAGGCAGCTCGTCGTCGGCGAAAACGGCCATGATGTAGGGCCGGTCCTCCATGATCAGCAGGTTTACCGGTTTAGCAGGCGACAATGCCCGGGAGACCAGGATCTCCGGCTGGTCGCTCCAGGGGATGATGTCTATCTTTTCGCCATTGAGCTCGCGCACAATGGATTGAATGCGGCTGCCCCGCATGCCCACACAGGCGCCCACTGCGTCGATTCGCCGGTCGTGTGAAAAAACGACGATTTTACTGCGCTCACCCGGTGCCCGCGCCACCGCCCGGATCTCGATGATGCCATCCTCGATCTCCGGCACTTCCATCTCGAAAAGACGAATCAGAAAATTACTGTCGGCCCGGGAAATGACGATATCCGGCCCCTTAGGTGTCAACTCCACCGATTTGATCAGCGCCCGGATGGTGCTGCCACGGCGATAGCGCTCGGTGGGTATCTGCTCGGACCGAGGCAGGCGCAGCTCCACCTTGTCGATGTTTATATAGACGTTATCCCGCCGCAATTGGTGGACCTCCCCTGACGCCAGAGTCCCGATAAGTTGAAAGTACTCATCGTATATCGATTGCTTCTCAATTTCCCGGATACGTTGGCTCAGGAACTGCTTGGCGGTGGCAATCAGCCTCCTTCCAAAATCGGTGGGGTCGATTATCTCGATAAAGGGATCGCCTACCTCAAGCTCCGGTTCCACTTTGCGGGCCGCTTCCAAACTGATTTCGGTAACCGGGTTTTCCACCTCCTCAACAATGGTTAATTCCTGGTATATTTCTATGGTACCCTTGTCCATGTTGACGATCACACTGAAATTGGTATAATCTTCACCGTAACGCTTCTCAATCAGCGTCAAAAATAGTTCCTCGATGATTGTCCCCAGGAGGGTACGATCGATATTTTTTTCCCGGGCGATGGCCGAAAATGACTCGATAATTTCCTTATGAATCAAGCGATTCCTCCAAATCTACCATTTCAATACTACCCTGGCGCTGTCGATCTGATCCCAGGCTATCACCCGCGCCTCGACGGCGGTTTCCAGTTCTATACCATCACTGCCTGCGTTTATCAGTCGGCCCTCAATCACCACCGGGTCGGCCATTTGATTTTCCGGCTGCACAAGCCGAACCTCAAGCCGGCGGCCGATGTTCCGTGGATACTGCCACGGCTGCTCCAGGCCGGCCGCTACCCCCGGCGAAGTCACTTCGATTCTATAATCCGGCGAGTCGCCCCCATTTCCTGCGAGGTTCAATCGCTGTGCTAGTCCCGGATCACTGCGTAGCAACTTGCCGATCCGGGCGATTTGGTCGACGGTGACGCCCTGGGGCGTATCCACCACAACTTTTACCTGGCTGCCGGCCCCCTCGTGACTGGCCGTCGCCAACAGCAGATATACATTGGCGCCCAGGTCCAACTGGGACAGATAATCACTCAAATCAACTGACGGCATCATAGTCCTATAACAAGAAAGTGGGTCACCCGACCCACTTTCCGAAGGTGATTTTACTATTGCAAGTACAGATATTGCAAGCAGTTAAATGCATTAACTGCCTGGCGCTATTGCTTCGGCTGAGGCCACCAAACCCTGTATCTCCGATTTGGTCCTGAAATCCAGCCCGCCGGCTTCAAGTAAAGGTTTAAGCACTTTCAAGGCATCCTGCGGCTGATCGGCCAGGATGAAGCCCCGCCCGGCAAAGACGGCATAACGCTGCTCAATGCCGGCCGTGGGCGCCAGCTTACTAGCCCGCAGGTAGAGCTCCGCCGCTTCCTGGTATCCTCTGCGCCCCTCAATTATAATCCCCAGACCGGCCAAGGCGCCCGCTGTGATCATGCGATCTTTGCCGTAGTCATCGATGTATCGCCGGAAGTGGCGCTCAGCGCCGGTGGTATCCCCCACCATCAGTTCCGAGCGGGCCAGGAGGAACAAGCCGTTCCCGAACGATTTTAAGCCGCTGTATTCTTCCACGGACCCGTTTAGCTGGGCGATCACCGTGTGGTAGTTGCCCTGAGCAAATTCGATGAAGGCGATCCCAACCGCCGAGGCGGCTTTCTCATTCTGGCCACCGCGCCAGCGGAGCACCAGCACTGCCAGCACCACTACAACCAGAGCCAAGCCGCCATAACGGGATAGGACACTGCGGTACTCGATCCAGGACTGCCGCGCCCGGTAAACGAATTCCATCAGTGGATCGCGCTTAAGCTCTTTACGGGTGATTTTCTTGCGAGGTTTGAGCATAGTCCTTCCCGAAATTTAATTGATAGCTGCTAAATTTATGCTTTTCCGTCACGATCCACCAGTTGTTTACAGTCTTCCCAATAGGCAGCCTGGCGGCAGCCGATAACTCCTTCGTGCCGATTATCGAGCACTCGCACGGATGGCGGCCAATGATCAGCAGTGGTAACTTCATCCCTACGCCTCAAAGCCGGATCTTTAAACTGAATTCCTGACCGAGAGTTACCATGCTTAGAAATTTACTTACAATATTCTCCACTGTTTTTCTAGCGGAGCTGGGCGATAAGACCCAATTCGCCGTCCTGCTTTTCGCCACCCGGCCGGACATCCCTCGCCTGTGGGTGGCAATAGCTGCTTCCCTGGCTCTGGTGGTGGCCACCATACTAGCGGTCGTACTGGGCGAACGCCTGGCCTCATGGATCAATCCCCGTTACCTTGAAGGCCTTGCCGGAATGGGATTCAT
>JADFMC010000104.1 GCA_022564085.1 Fidelibacterota bacterium
GGAAGCGTTGGAAAAAGGGCACATAGCGGCGCAGGCCGGCCCCCACTATCAGCAGCAGGCTCAGCCAGGCCATATCGAGGACGACGTCCTTGAGGTTGGCTGCCAGGTCCCAGGGGGTGGTCATAGGGTAGAATCCGGCTGCACTGGGGGCGCTCAGAACACCGGCACCGCTACACAGGGGTTGTTCTCTCGCCGGTAGAGCATATTGCCCAACGGTGGGTGCAGGCAGCGCAGGTAATATTCCCATTGCAGGGCGCTACCGGGGCCAAAATTGAGCTGGTACAAGCACTCCTCGGTGCGCAGCTGCAACTTGTAACTCCTCTCAATTGAGATAGTCTGGATATCCTCCAGGGGAATATCCACCGGCGGCCCGTTGCCGTTGGGGATCAGCTCCACCCGATCCTCCCGCAGCAGGCAGTGATATTTTCCTAACAGGGTTTGGTGGAGCGAGTCGGTTTCCCGGTAGACCGGCAGGTCCAAGGCCCGCAAGTAGGCCGGGCCATGGGCTCCATAATCACGCAGGTCCCGGGGCAAGGCGCAAATCTTGTGAAAATATGCCGTTGAGGAGCGCCGCTCGCCGGAATCCATGTTCGTCAGGTAGGAATCGCCGCCCACCTTCCAGGCTGATCCGCAAGCATCGCACAGCAGGTAGCGGCCCCGTTTTTCTCTCAGGGAGCCGTCGTCGCCGCAGGTGGGGCAGCGGAATATCAACTTGGTAATGCCGGTGGCGGGGCGGAATCCCCGCCGGACCTCTATCGGAAATTGGGCCAGGCCCTGATCCGGCGACCACAGGATAGCCTCGTCCACCATCCGGGCCACTTCATCGTCGGTCATCTCCGGCGTGAAGAAAAGCGGCGGTTTGAACTCGATGGTGACCCGGATGCGCCGGGGCCAATAGGCCCAGCGGGGCCATGAAAGGTAATTGTTGTGCAAAATCACCGGGTGCACCGGGAGCCCCAGCCGCCGGAACAGCTTGCCGGTAGAGGCGATGGTCGGGAGGGTCACGCCGTCCCAGTTGCACCCCCCTTCCGGCATGATGACCACCATGCGGTTGTCCCTTATCAGGCGCAAGATTTCCCGCACCGGAGTGCTCTGGGGCTGGAATTTGCGGGTGGCCGCGACACCGATGCCACGGAGCATCCAAGTGACCAGCCCGCCCCGGAAATATTCCTCGGTCAATAGCCCGGCGGTGGGTTCATCGTAAAACTCCAGATTGACCATGAAGGCGTCATAAACCTGGCAATGGTTGGTGATGATAAAGCAGGGACCGCCGGCCGGCATGTTTTCGCGGCCCACGAACCGGGGCCGGAACATGATCCGCAGGAGGGGCGCCAGTACCAGCCGCATCAGGCGGAATACAAAGGGGCTGAAAGTACGTCGAGGCTTTTTACTGCCGATGATTGCTTCACCTGGAATGGGTGTTAGATGTGGCGGCTTACTGCTCCTTTAGCGGTTGGCCTTGGTCATCGAGGCTGCCGGCGGCCACCGCCAGGAGGTTCTCGGTGCGAATATACTTACTGATCGCCCGGTTCACCGCAGCCAATTTCAGTCCCATTATCTCCTGGGGATATTCGTCGAGGTAGTCCAGTTCCAGGCCCCGCTCCAGGACGTCGAGCATGGCCGCCGCCATCCCCCGGGTGGTTGCCAGGCCCACCTGGAAAGTACCGGTTATAGTAGTCTTTTTGGCGGCCAATTCCTTGGCGGTAACTCCCGACTCGGCCCACCTGGTAATCTGTTCCATGGTGGCGGCGCGGCCCGCTTCCAAAAGCGCCGGCGCGAAAGTGCCGCTGGTGATCCAGAAAGCGTCCTTACCCTCGCCGGCTCCGCCCAGGCCAGTGCCGATTCCGTAGGTCAGCCCGGCCTCATCGCGCACGGTGGTCATCAGGCGGGCGGCGAAATTGCCACCTAGAATATAGCTGCCCACGTACAGTGGCAGGAAGTCAGGATGTTCGCGGTGGATAGGGGTCACCAGCCCCAGGATCAGGTCGACGCTGGTCTTATCAGGTAAGGCCACAACCTCCTGTACCGCCGGGTGGCCCCGGTGACCCCGCAGCCGGTCCTTCGGGGGTAGATCGAGCTGCACCGGGCGCCAATCGCCGAAGCCGGAGAGTAAGGCCTCCGCCAGCTGGCTATGATCCACATCCCCGGTGGCTACCACCAGCAGGCTGCCGCGGCCATAGTACCGGTCATGGAATTCCGCCAGCTGTGCCCCGGTCAGGCGTTCCACATCCGCCTTTTGCCGGTCAAACGGCGGCGTATAGTTGGGATGTCCCTCGGGGTAGGCCAGCTGACTGAAACGTAGCTGGGCCTGCTCATGGGTGCTTTCCTGGTCCCGCAGCAGATTACCGAGCATGCGTTTCTTAAGGGATTCCAGGTCGGCCTCCTCGAACGCCGGCTCTCGGAGCTGTTCGGCCAGCAGTTCCAGCACCAAGGGCATATGCTCGCGCAGGCAGCGGGCGGAGAAGTTCACCCGGTAGTCGTCGGAGCTAAAGGAAATATGCGCGCCCACCGACTCCAGCAATCCGCTGATGGCGAACTTGTCCCGCTGACGGGTCCCTTTGTCCAACATGGCGGCGGTTACATCGGACAAGGCACAATTATCACTGGAATTGAAAACTTCCCCGCCGTACAGGCTGCCATAGATGGTCAGCACCTCCGGGACACCCATGGGCATGGTCACCAGCCGCAGGCCCGGTGCCACTTCCCCGCTGGTCATCCTGTCTGCCAATCCGGTGGGAGCACTCATTTAGCGGCTTCCATCACTGCCTCGCCATCGTCGCTATTGTCGGCTAGAGGCACAAACCAGCCGGTGGTACTCTGGTCTTCCTCCAGGTAGAGCCGCGCCACCCGTTGCACATCGGTCGCTGTAACCTCGGTCAACCGCTCTAAATAGGTGGTGTAATAGGTCCAGTCGCCCAGGGCAATAGATTCGTTCAAGGCCGAGGCAATGGAATAAGAACCGTCCCTCGAAAAGGCCACTTCCGCTTTGGCCATAGCTTGGGCACGGGCCACTTCCTGGTCCTCCACTCCTTCACGCCTCACTTGTTCCAAGGTCTCTAGAATCAGGTTCTCAACCTGCTCGTGGCCGGTGTCCGGTGTGAGGAATGCATAGATCATGAACAAGCCGTTATCTCGAAATGGGTGGTTCGCCACTTGGAGGTTGGTTGCCAGGCCGCTATCGATAAGTAACCGGTAAAACCGGCTGGTTTTACCGCTGCTCAGGAGATTGTTGAGCACTGCCAAGGGATAGTTGTCCGGGTGCGATCCTGGCGGGGTTTTATAGGCCACCCCCACAATACCGGCCTCCCCGGTCCGTTTGATGATGAACCGCCGGGGCCCCTGCTGCCTCGGTTCGGTGGTATACATTTCCGGTATGGGCTCCGGGGAGGAAGGCAGGGCGCCGAAATGGCGCTCGATCAGGGACAGGACTTGTTTCGCCTGGAAATCACCGATTACGGTTACCGTGGCGTTGTTGGGCCAGTAATAAGTGTCATAGAATTGCCGTAGACGTTCGGTGGATACACCTTCGATGTCGGACTGCCAGCCGATGGTGGAATGGTGGTAGGGATGAGCCTGGTAGGCAGTGGCCCACATGCTTTTTTCCAGCGACTCCCAGGGGTCGTTCTCGCCCCGCTCGAACTCATTTCGTACCACGGTCATTTCCGGTTGGCGGTCGCTATCCCGGAGCAGGGCGTAACGCATGCGATCCGCTTCCACGGCCATGGCCGACTCCAGGTGCTCTTTAGGCAGCAGCTCGAAGTAGTTGGTGCGGTCCAACCAGGTGGTGGCGTTCAGGCGGGCGCCCACGTTCTGCAGTAGGGTCCAGATAGTATCCCCGCTATCCTTATTATAGTTCCGCGATCCCTTAAACATCAAGTGTTCCAAAAGATGGGTGGCCCCAGTATGTCCCAGGGCTTCGTTGCGGGAACCAACCAGGTAGGTTACCATGAAAGTCACTACCGGTGCGGAATGCTCCTCAAGCAGCAACACTGTTAAGCCGTTGGTTTTCAGCAGGTACTCTGAAATTCCACCGGAGGATTTAATCTGATCGTAATTGGTCATGTCATCTATTCAGTAGGAATTATTTGCTTGTAGAATCGGTCCGGCCGGCGAGAATTGCAGATTAGCTCAGGCACGTAAATATACCATTTGTTGGAACTTAAGCGATCTTCCAGTTTAGAATCGATAGAAACTGCCGATAGGGGAATCAGCAGAGGGTATTCCAAGATAAGTGGCCCAAATCACAATATGGAATTTGGGGCAAGTTTGTTCTCGACTGAAGACAATTTTTTGCATAAGCTTCGGCCAGGCGGAAATCATTAAGGATAATATACCATGAACGCAAAACGAATATGTATTGTAACGATTGCCGGCCTGCTGGTTTTTAGCGGTTGCGCCAAGGAGGTTGTTGAAGAAGCGCCGACCCCTGACGTGGTGACTATGGAACCGGTTGTCGAGGAGGCGCCGGAGATCGAAGAAGAGCTCCCGGTGATGGAACCGGAGGAGGAATTCATCACTGAAATACCACCGGCCACCATAGAAATACCTGAAACGCCGGCCCAGGATGTGGAACTCGGATTACATCCTGACAGCGCCTTGTTCCGCTACATGATCCGCCCGGATGATTGGTTGTCCAAAATTGCATTGAAGGAATATGGCGACCCTCGGGTCTGGCGCCGGATTTACGAATGGAACCGGGAGACTATCGGCGGAAATCCTAACTTGATATACCCCTATCACGAGCTGGATCTGTTTAAGCCTGAGTACGAGGTCACCGAGCAGATCGTCGACTTCATCGTCCACGAAGTACAGCCGGGCGAAAACCTGTGGTCCATCGCGGTAAAAGAGTATGCCGACGGCAAGGCCTGGAGTATCTTGTTCTGGGATAATGAGGAGTTGCTTAACGCCAATTCAGGCATGCTGAAACCGGGAATGCGGTTGCAGGTGCGTATGCAAATCTGGTCGGAGCGCTAAGACATTACCCAGATTTATTGCCATTAAAAGGCCCCGCATTTTCGGGGCCTTTTTCATAATCTACGGCTAGCGGTGTGCTAGCCCTTTTTCTTCTGGAGTTTCTGCACCCGTTTCTGCACCGCCTTATATCCACGGTATTTGGGATAATTATCCAGCACGAGGTGCAGGGTATGGATGGCGGCGTCAATGTTTTTCAGGTCCGATTGATAGATATCCGCAGCTTTGAGGATACCGTCCACCGCCTTCTCATTGTCCTCAGGATAGCGTTGAAAAATATCCAGGTAATAGGACACGGCGGCATCGTACTGGCGGGTCTTTTTCGAGATAGCAGCCAGCCCCTCAAGTGCGGGAATCCCGACGGACCGATCTTCACCGTAGGTTGACAGGATTTCTTCATAGACGGCCAAGGCGCCGGCCGGCGAAGCCAGCTTGTTGCGCAGCAGGTTGGCAAAGCCGAATAAAGCGGCCGGGGCCAAAGGATCGGCCTGGTATGTATCGGCCAGGTGGCGGTAAAGGTCGGCGGCCATTTTGGGGCGTTTCAGCCGGGTCTCGTACAACTGGGCTTGGGCCATCAATGCGGCGGGCGCCCGCTCGTTATCCGGAAATTCCACCAGGAAGTCATCGTACCGCTGGGCGCCAAGCTCATGCATCTCCAGATCGGAGGTGGTCACTTTGGCCAGGGCAAAAGTGACCTGGGGACGGTACTCACTTTCCGGGTACATTGACCGAATCTTCATATAAGTTAGAATCTCCGTATGGAATTCACCCAAAGCATGATAGGTTTGGGCTATCCACACGTGCAACTGGTCCGCCTGGAAAACAGCCGGATACAAGGCCAGGAATTGCTGCGTTTCAGCTAGAAAATAACGGCGTGCATCTATATGCTGCAGGGTGTGGACATAGTCCAGAAAGTGCAAGTAGCGGTAAAAATATTCATCCCCTATATTCATGGAGTCGGAGTTAAGCGCTACCTCGTAGTACAGCCGGCCGATCTCATCATCTTTGCCCAGCCGCTCCTCCAGCTGTCCCTGGGCGTGTAGCCCGGCCTCGGACTCGGAATAAAGGAATACGGTTTTGAGATAAGTCAGCGCTCCCCGCACCTTGTCACCCCGGGCATAGTAGTTATCGGCCAGCAGGTTCAGCGCCTCGGGTGTATGGCCCCGTAGTTCAGACCAGCGCAGATATTGGCGGAACTCGTCCAGTTTGTAACGGGCCAGCTCCTCGCCGCCGGCGCCGCTGAACAGGCGGGTGAATCCCCGGCTCTTGACTTTATAATCCGTCATTCCCCGCAGGTGCGCTAAGTACTGGGCATCGGTAGTGGAGTCAATGACTTCCTCATCGACCGCCATCAAGGCGTTTTTCAACTGCTCATACATGCCCGAAAGGCCTTCCTGGTTGGCGAATAATTTTCCTTCCAAACCTTGTAGCATGACCTTCAGGGCCGCTACCGTATCGGTGAAAGCGCGTTCCAAGCTGTCGGCCACCAGCAAGTCGGATTGGGCCTGCCCCAGCAATACCATAACGGAATCATCGAGAGCAAGCAGCGAGTCGTAACGCGATCGGAGTTCCTGCCCACGGTGAAAACTGTAGGCCAGGGAGTCACTCAGGACACTGAGTTGCACGATGTGCCGGCGGTTGTCGGCCGTAGCCCGGTCGTACAGGATCCCTACCCGGTAAAGGCTGTCGGCGGCCTGTTGCAACTGAGCCTGGACTTGGCCCAGAGTGTCGGTCAAACCGGCCACGCTCTGTTCCAACTGACGGCGGGTGAAGTTGGCGGCCTCCAACTGCTCCTGTCGTAGGAATAACGTGTCCTGCAATAATAAAATGCGATCTTCGTAAACCTCTTCCAGGAGCGATTCACCCTCGATAGCGGCGTTTGTATCAATTGGCTCCTGGGCCGTAAGACCGCAGGCGGCCAACAAACCCAGAATACAGACCAGCCGCCCGGTGGTCATTCCCCACCGGTGGGGCCAGCCGTCACCCGGTTGGTATCCGGCCGGCGCTGATCTGCTGTGTATGGCCTGGTGCATGAACAGTTAGTATTCGGCTTCTATTAAGGGTCTAACCGAGGCCTTGAAGGTACAAACTTCTACGGGGCCTGTCTAGCACCGGCGCGGGGAAATTGGCTCAGGGCGCTTAGCCGCCGGTGGCCTCTTTTTCCAGGCATATATCGCAATCACAGAGACCGCGAAGGTAATCGTAAGTGTAGATACCGGTTGAATGACCATCGGCCCATAACAGTTGCCAGGCGTAGTGCCCTACCGGTTTCAGCCCGGACAGACGGTAGCTTTCGGTGGTGAGCTCCGGCTTGTCCGCCGGCATGAGGCGTCTTCCCAGCAGATCCGGTTCGCCGCGACAGTGCGCGCAGGGACAGGCCCGCCGCAAACTCTCTGGT
>JADFMC010000105.1 GCA_022564085.1 Fidelibacterota bacterium
CCCCGCAGTCTTACCTGAAGCGAGCCCAGCGGCCTCTAATAAACATAAGCCGGAGGCTGCTAAAAAATTCTGCACCGGCTGCGGCACACTCCTACGGCCGGGCGCCAAATTCTGCGCCAACTGTGGAAAGGCGGTCTGATGTATCCGGAATTGCTGCACCTGGGTCCCTTTGTGGTTTCGTCGTATGGCTTCATGATGGTGTTGGCCTTTGTGGCCTGCTACTTTTTTCTGCAGGCTGAGGGCCGGCGTCTGGATTGGGAACCGGAGTTGGCCCAGGACCTGGTCTTCTGGGCGGCCATGGGCGGGGTGGCCGGGGCGAAGATATATTACCTGATAGAGAATATTGGCCGGGGGGCCGGTCGTAACATAGCCGGCCTGGGCGAACTGTTCCTGGGGCTGTTCACCCTCGACCTGCAGCGCATGGCGGCCGGTATCCAGAATTTTGGCGCCGGGCTGGTGTTTTTCGGCGGCCTGATGGGGGGCATGTTGGCGGTAACCCTATTGCTCCGCCGCCGCGGGAGAGCCTGGCTGCCCATGGCCGACACCGTGGCCCCGGCCCTCATACTGGGATACGCCATCGGCCGGGTGGGCTGCTTCCTGGTGGGAGACGACTATGGCGTGCCCAGCACGCTACCCTGGGCGCTGGCCTTCCCCAACGGTCTGCCGCCCACTACCTTGACGGTGCATCCCACCCAGATATACGAGTTCTTGCTGGGGCTGGGTATATTCGGCGGCCTTTACTATCTGCGCACTCGCACCAGGTTTGTAGGACAGTTATTCTCGCTCTACCTGATCCTGGTCGGCACCGAGCGGTTCATAATAGAATTGATCCGCACCAATCGCCAGTACGTTTTGGGGCTGACCGGCGCCCAGCTGATCGGCGCCCTGATGGCCCTGCTGGGGCTCGCTCTGCTCTACTACCTGCCCCGCCGGGAGACTGCGGCCGAAACCGGCTAGAAGGGCCGGTGATTCTCCGCGCTAAATACTATAATATTCTGGTATTGTGGGCCTGGCTGGCACCGCTGACCGGGCCGCTGGCAGGCCAATCGCTGGTCGAAACCGCCCGGATTCCCCTGGCCTTCCCCGTAGACGGCCTGACGAAGGTAGCGGCTACCCCCTGGGGCGACCGGTTCTACCTCCTGGACCAGCAGAACCTGGAGGTGTTGGCGGTGGACCGTTCCGGGACCATCACCGGCCGGTTTGGAGGCTGGGGCAGCGGACCGCAGGCCCTGGACCTGCCCCGGGATATACTGTTTGCCGAAAACTCCCTGTTTATCCTGGATGAGGGTCAACGAAAGATACTCCGGCTGGACGCAGGCCTCAATCCCGTGGCGGATACTCCTCTGACAATAGATCGCCGTCCACTGGCCTTTACCCGCGACAGCCAACAGCGGTTCTGGGTACTCTTCGAAAACATGGCCGGAGCGCTGGTGCTCTCTGATGACGGCAGCCGGTTGGATCTGGTAGGTGACGAGGCCGGCGGGACCGCCATGGTGCTGGACCCTGCCCATATCGCCCGGGGCCGACACCGGTTGGCCATTTGGGATCGGAGCGCGGAGGAGGTGGTTATTTTTAAAAGCAGCGGTGCACTGATGGAGCGCTGGCCGTTTCCCTCATCGTCTGAGCTGCGGGACCTGGTGCTATTCGATGGCACGATTGTGCTGCTCACTGAGGGCGGCCTGCAGCTGTTGGACCCCCTAACGAGGCAGTACCGCCACCTGGCCAACGCCGGTTGCCCACAGGCAATTGACGCCACCCCCGGCGGACTGGTCACCCTGGACTGCGAGGGCTTCATTCGTGTGCTGCAGCTGGCGCCTTAGCATTGGCCTGTCACTCGGTCTGGGGATCGTGGGCCTGTCAGGCCAGGTGATGGACGCGGATACTACCGCCACAGTCAGCATTGATGACCGGTCGGTGGCCTGGGGCGATTCAGTTTATGGTCCCGCCTGGCTGAGCCTGCCGCCCTTGGAGGAGGTATGGGTGGCTGGTGAGCCCCTAGCGGACAGTTCAGTTGCCGCCACACCGGGGCCGGTCCACCAACCGGCGTCCACTGAGCTGGTCACGGCGGGCAGCCTGTTCAGAGGGCTGAGTGTGGCCAGCGGCCGGGGGGCCACTCTCACCGGCGGTTTGGACCTGAAGCTACAGGGCCGGATCGCCGAGGGTATCTTTTTAAGCGGGCATCTCACAGATCAGAACCTGCCGATTCAGCCCGAGGGCAATACCAGAACCTTGAACGAGTTGGATCAGGTCCGCCTGGCGCTCAAGGCCCCCTGGGGCTCGGTGGAAGCTGGTGATTTCGTGCTGCACTCCAGTGGGGGCAGTCTGTCCACGTTCAGCCGGAAGCTGGAGGGCATGCAAGCCCAGCTCAGAGGTGGCAGTTGGCACGGGCAAGCGGCGTTGGCCGGTACCAGGGGCCGTTTCCGCCATCAGAGCCTGACCGGTCAAGACGGCCGCCAGGGGCCCTACCACCTCACCACGGGGGAGGGCTCCCGCCTGCTGATAGTGTTGGCCGGTACCGAGAAAGTCTGGCTCAACGGCCGGCGATTGGTGCGCGGTGACAGCCAGGACTACACCATCGATTATAATACCGGCGAGCTGACCTTCACGCCCCGGCATACCATCCGCAGCGATAGCCGCATCGAGCTGGATTTCGAATACTCGGACTTGGTTTACAACCGCACTACCGGTTTTGTCTCCACCGGTTGGGAGGGCCGCAAGTCCCACCTGACTATAACCGCCCTGCGGGAGAGCGACCGCCTGGAGAGTAACCTAGAGTTCAGCCTGTCCCCAGCGGACCGGGAACGGTTGCGTAAGCAGGGAGACACTCCCGGCGGAACCTGGGTCTCTACCGCCCTGCCCGATAGCGCCGGGAACTATGGTCTGGTGGACGGACACTATCAGTGGCGCGGGGTGGGGTCCGGTGATTACAGGGTAGCATTCCTCAATGTGGGGGAAGCCGGTGAATACCGCCGGCTGGTAGTGGATAATCGCATCATCTACCAGTGGGTGCCCCCCGGAGAGCGCAGCGCTTACCAGACCGTCTATGCGCCCCAACGGTTGCTCAAGCCCCCCGTGCGCCACGATTACCTGGGGCTTGATTTGCGCTATGACGGCTCCACCACCGGCCGCCGGGCCGAGCTGGAGGTGGGGCTCAGCAATACCGACCTGAACCGGTTCTCATCCCTGGACGACGGTGATAACCTGGACATGGGTTATAAGGCGCAACTGGGTTGGGACACCACCCCGTTTTCTCTAGGGCGTCGGCCCTTAACCCTTGGGGCGCGCTTGAACGCGGTCGGTACCGGCCGCCGGTTCCGGGCACCGGGACGGTTTGAGGCTGTGGAGTTCCAGCGGGATTGGGACCTGGACGGTCCACCGGGGCAGTACCAGTGGGAGACTGTGGAGCTTTACGCTCGGGCAGCGGCAGGCGCCCACGCCTTTGCCGAAGCGGGACTGCTAGCGGCCGATACCACCGCCAGCGAACGGCTGCGCTGGGGTGTGGAGCAGGCTGGCCAGGGCCCGGCCACCGGCCGGTTCCAGCAGACCTTCCTGAGCCGCCAGGCCGGTGACCGCTACTGGAACCGCAGCACGGGCGACTTGAGGTATAAATATAAGTGGTTGCAGCCCACGGTAGGGTTTCAAGCCGAAGACAGGGCGCTGAACGATACCAGCGGTTACCGCATCGAGCAGCTCAGCGCCGGTCTGCTGGCTGTCTTTGGCCAGGGCACAACCTTAGGGCTGAACCGGGAGCAACGCCGGGAAGTATACCGCTCCGGGCCCACGGAACTGGCCCGGTTCTGGCGGCTGTCGTGGACTCGCCGGCCGGGACCGGATACTCGTCTGGAGACCAGTATTTCGTTGAATGATAAACTGTTCAGCGATAATCGCGAGGACCTCTCGTATTTCATGGGAGATTTTTCCCTGGCTCATCGACCCCGAAACCGGCCCTGGTGGCTCGATTTGCGTTACCGGCTCGATCGCAGTGTAGCCGAGACCAAGGCGGTGGTATACGATTCCGTGGCTGCCGGCCTGGGCCAATACCGCTACGACCCGGTTTACGATAACTATGTGCCTGACGAAACGGGACCCTTCGTGCGCTATGTGATTCCGGCGGGGGAACTCCAGCCGGTGAATTCCGTCCAGGCGCGCTTGCGCAGCCAGGTGGAACTGAATAAAATTAATCTGCCGGTCGATTGGTTCCGGGGGCAGCGTGAGGCCCGGCTCAATCTGCACGGCCGGCTGGAATGGCAGGCCCGCCGGCACCGGTTATCAACCTACTATATGCCCAGCCTGACCGATCCGGCCACCTCACGCTTCCTGTCCACCCTGCGGCTCGATCTGGCACTTCAAGCCCAAAGATCGGCGCCGCGCTACACCCTGCGGTTGAGTCGGCAAAACCGCGTCTCCCGCGATGAATTGGCTGCCACCCAGACCAGCGGGCAGATTGGGGAGTCCCGCCGCCAACAGACCGCCGACCTGGGGCTTTTTTCACGGATTGGCAGTGGAAACTGGCCGCTAAACCTGGAAGGGCATCTGGAATACGGCCATGATTTTCAACAATCGCTGGTAAATACGCTACGCAACCATAAAATCATCAGGGGCCGCGCTCGCGGTAGCCTGGCCGCCACCCTCTCCCGTAAGACCACCTTGACCGTCAACGGTCGCTGGATGCAGGAGGCCGACCGCGCTCTAGGCAGCCTGACGGTGCGCACAGCTGTGCTGGGCGCCGGGATGCAGCGGAAATTGGGCCGCCAGGGCCGGTTGCGGGTGGACGCCGAACGCCTGCGGGTAACCGCCCCCGGCGATCAGGCCTTGCCCTATCTGCTGTCCGAAGGATTTCCCCGGGGCTGGTCCGCTAACATCCGTCTCAGCGGACAACTGCACCTGTCGCGCAACCTGCTCTTGTCTCTCTCGGCCTTGTCCCGGCAGGCCCCCGGACGGCCCAATTTTATAAGCGTTAACCTGGAACTCAGGAGCCGGTTTTGAAGTCGATCACGGCCTTGGCCCTGGTGTTAAGCCTGGCGAGCCCCTCCAGCGCCCGGCAGATCAGGTTGGTCCTGCCCGACACCACCCTGAATGCCGTCAGCGGGGCCGCCGTAAAACCCATTCTTGAGAGCGAGCTGGCCCGCAGGGCCGCTGCCGGCCGCCTGGGCCTGGTCTTTGTCCTGGAAGGCCGGACTCATGATGGCGCCGATGGTAGTGAAACTATCTTGAGGTTTGGCGCCGCCCAGCGGCCTGTGCCTCCGGCCGACACATTGATCGTCGCCGATACTTCCGGCCGGGCAATCCGAGGCCTGGAGCGGCTGCTGCGGACTGTGGATCCGATCCGGCAGGCCCACTTGACCAGCAACGGCCGGGCCGGCTATGTTGTCCAGCGGAAATCGTACTTCAGCACCTCTACCGGCGCAGATCAGGGCTATGGGGTGCTGTACCAGTTGAAAGACATATCCACTGCCCGCATCCAGGTCCTGGGAGCGTATGAGAACGCCAGCGGCAAGGGGCAGTGGGTGGGTGAACTGTCGCTGGAACTGCCCAACTTGTTGGGTTCATTGCGCTACCTGCGGGTCGAGCTGCGCCGGCTGAGCACCGCCACCCAGCAACTGGGCCTGACCTATGCCGAACCTTACCTGGCAATTTTCCCCGTGGGGGGGCGGGTATCGTTTTCCCAGGATACCCGGGATTCCATATATGTGCAACGCGACCTGAAAGTGCAACTTACCTCCCTGCCCGGCCAGCCGTGGAACGTGGCTCTAGGGATCGGTCGCCGGGAGCTACAGGTCACCGGTGGCGCTGCCGGCCAATCCTACCGCTCGAGCACCATCAACCTGGCCCTGTTCCGCTCCACCCTGGACCGCTATCCGAACCCCGGCCGGGGCTATCAGCTTGACCTGGAATCGGAAACCGGTACCCTGGACGGTCCCCAGCTGCCACCGGATGCGGCTCTCAGCCGGGCCCGGTTGCGAGGCCTGCTGGTCGCTAGTCCCGGCTGGCTGGGCAGGTTAAACCTGGTGTGGGCTCAAGAAGTGCTGGCTCTGGGCACGGCCGGCCATCGTTACGATCCCCAGGCGGCCGATTTCGGGCGCTTTGGTGGCAGCGCCTCGCTCCGCGGCTACCGGGAAGATCAGTTCGCGGCAGTTTGGGGAGTGGTTTCGCGTTCCGAACTGCGCTACCGGTCCGGGCCCACCTCCCGTCTGCACCTGTTCATCGATAGCGCCCGGCTGGCCGGCTTGGAGCCCCTGCTGGCGGCCGGGGCCGGGTTAGTGGTGGCGGCCGGGGGCAATCTGATCCAGGTGGACTTCGCCTGGACCCGGCACGACCGCTGGCAGGAAGGCAAAGTGCATTTCAGGCTCACTAATCCTTTTGGCCAGGGGCTGGCGGGGCTATGAAGGATCTGATAATATCCTACCTCAAAGCCCGGCCCGGAGGGAGTGTCTCGCTCAAAGGGCTGGCCCGCCACCTCAAATTGCGCGGCAAACAGCAGTCACAATTGCGCGCCGAAGTCAAACGCCTGGTCGCCACGGGTCAACTGGTGGAGGACTCACGCCATAGGGTCACCTATTCCGGTGGGCCAAGTGCCGGTTCAGCTAAGGCGGCCAGCCGGGGGAAGCAGGTTGAGGGCCGCATCTCGGTCACTCGCGGAGGATACGGTTTTGTAGCGGTCGAGGGAATGGACGACATCTTCGTCGCCCGTCGTGACCTGCGCAGTGCGGCCTATGGCGACCTGGTGAAAGTGCAGCTGCTGGGGCAACGGCCGCGCGGTCCGGCGGGTAAGGTGCTCCAGGTGTTGGAGCGCGGGCGCAACTCCCTGGTGGGCACCGTGACGGCCGTACCAGGGGGATTCGAGCTGGTGTTCCCCGAGCCGCTGGCCAACCGGGCGGTGCGGCTCAATAAGGCTACGGTTAGCAAGAAGGATGTGGGGTCGCTGGTGTATGCCCAGGTGACCGATTGGGGCGATAGCGCTACGGCTATCCGGGCGGACGTGCTGGAGGTGATCGGACCGGCCAATGATCCCCTCTCGGATTTCAAACTGGTCCTGCGGCAACACGATCTGGATGAGGCCTTCCCCGACCAGGTGGAAGCTGAAGCCGCCCGGCAAGCTGGGGCGGTCAAGGTGGATTCCTCCGGCGGCCGCCGGGACTTGCGCTCCTGGACGGTGATCACCATCGATCCCGACAGCGCCAAGGACTTCGACGACGCCCTTTCGCTCCAGCAGCGGCCGGACGGCACCTGGTTGCTGGGGGTGCATATCGCCGACGTGACTTTATACGTTACCCCCGGTAGCCACATCGACAGCGAGGCCCGCGCTCGGGGGAACTCGGTCTATTTTA
>JADFMC010000106.1 GCA_022564085.1 Fidelibacterota bacterium
ACTTGAGAGACCTGGTCCGGCGGTATGGCCTGACGTTCCTTCAGGTCGGCCCCGGCGCAGAAATGCTCCAGACCCGAGCGGAAGACTATCACGCTGGTATTGTCGTCAGCGGCCAGGGTAGCGGCCAAGGCGGCCAGTTCGGCCACCAGCGCCCGGGAGAGGGCGTTCACCGGTGGATGGGATAATGTGACGGTGGCGATGCGGCCGGAGCGCTCGAGGCGGGTGAGATTCGAGGGAAGATTATTCATTGTTCAGCTCGCCGGGAACAAGTGAATGGCCATGCCTCCTTGGAACTGGCGCCCCAATCGGGCATAGGATATGCGGCGATTTTATACCGGTACCAAAGAGTGATCAGGCATACAGCAAACGGCCTTTTGGCTCAGGGATGGGTCGTCCCAGCTCCTGGGCGGTTTCGATCCATTCCCGGATGACCACCTCGACATTCGCCAGGGCTTTCTGGTAAGTAGCGCCATCCGCCTTGCAACCGGGCAATTCAGGCACCTCGGCTATAAAAGCCTGATCGTCATCACTCCAGAACATAATGATTTCATATTTACTCATCGCCCATCGCTCCCAATTTGTATTGTGTCACAAGGTTTCTGATCTGCTTTACCTGGTAGGGCTTGGCGTTATTTCCCTTAGGTTGAATGTTTATGATCTCTGCAACCTGATCTCTCGTGAATATATGATGGCTGCCACGTATTCTCTCACTAAAACCAAGCCGTTTCAAGAACCAGCGCAGATCCTCGAACCTGATGCTATGATCAGCCGCCCCACTGAGGATTTGAAGGTAAAGTTTTTCGTATTTCCCCACCGCCTCAATCTACTAAGCACACGATAGCAACGCAAACAGACAATAGTATGGTGATTCGGCGCCCATTGAGGTCATAGACCATCGCACAGGGCGTTCATTCTCTCCTTAGCACAGCCTTATACCCGTACTGGATGATATCGGCGGCGTTGTCCTCCTTGATGCGGCGGAAGACCAGTTCCACAGGCGCGCCGACGGCCAGTTCTTCGGGGTCGCAATCGGCCACCTGGCAGGTGAGGCGCACGCCACCGTCCAGCTCCACGATGCCCACCACGTACGGCGTCTCCAGACTAAACTGGGGCGGGGCGGCGTGAATGACGGTCCAGGTGAGCAGGGTGCCCTGGCGGGGCAGGGTGGCCGCCTCGAACTCCCGGGAGCCGCAGCCGTCGCACACCAGGCGGGGTGGAAAGTGGAGTTTGCCACAGCCGGTGCACTTGCCGGCCTCCAGGCGGTAGCGCTGGGGCACTTCGCGAATATATTGGGCCGATTTCATGCCGCCCCCTCCAGGATGTGCACCGTGCAGCTGGCGCCGGTGCCGCCCATGTTCTGGGCCAGGGCCAGGCGGGCCCCCTCGACCTGCCGCTTACCGGCCGTGCCGCGAAGTTGGGTAGTCAATTCAACAATCTGGGCCACCCCCGAAGCGCCCACCGGGTGCCCCTTGGCCTTGAGGCCGCCGCTGGTGTTGATGGGCAACCGGCCGCCCAGGGTGGTTTCGCCAGTCTCCACCAGGGCCGCAGCTTTGCCCGGCTCGGCAATACCCAAGGCCTCCATGGCGCACAGCTCGGCGATGGTGAAACAGTCGTGCAGTTCGACTACGTCAATATCATCAATGGTGCGGCCGGCCTGAATGAAGGCTAATTCCCCTGCCCGCTGCACCGCGCCTAAGTGGGTCAGGTCCTGGCGGTTGTGCAGGGCGAATGTATCCGAGGCCTGGGCCGAAGCCGTTATTTTGACTGCCGGATGCCCCTTGAGCTTACCGGCCACCTCCGCCGAGGCTAAGATCACGGCGGCGGCGCCGTCAGTCACCGGTGAGCAGTCCAGCAGCCGCAACGGATCGGCCACCTGGGTGGAATTGAGCACCTGGTCGATAGTGATCTCAAACTGAAACTGGGCCTTGGGGTTCAGGGCGCCGTGCCGGTGGTTCTTCACCGCCACCCGGGCCAACTGCTCGCGGGTGGTACCATAACGGTGCATGTGCGCCCGGGCGATGAGGGCATACAAGCCCGGGAAGGTGATCCCCTGGTAGGCCTCGTATTCCTGGTCGGAGGCGGCCGCCAGGGCGGAGGTCACGTCAGCGCCGTCATTCATCTTCTCGACCCCCCCGGCCAGCACCACCTCGCTGGCGCCGGAGGCTATTTCCAGGTAGGCCTGGCGCACCGCTATCCCCCCGGAGGCACAGGCCGATTCCACCCTGGTGGCGGGAATGGGCGTGCGGCCCAGGTAATCGGCCATCAAGGCGCCGATGTGCTCCTGCCCCACGAACAGGCCGCTGGTCATGCACCCCACGTACATGGAATCGAGGCGATCCACGGCGGCGTCATCAATGGCGGCCAGGGCGGCCTCCACGTACAGGTCACGCAACGAACGGTCCCACAATTCCCCGAAGGGGGTCATACCGGTACCGATAATGAACACATCTCTCATAGTTCACTCAACTTCCGGATATTGGATACTGGATACTTGATACTCGATGCTGGATGTTTATCCCGCCAACCCCGCTATCGGCTTGAGAGGTGGGTTTCCCGGCCGGCTGTTCTACCCACCCCATTCACTCCGTGATGTCCCCTCCCTCGCTGAGGGAGGGGATTTTGGGGTGGGTGCTTCATGGAGCCTGCCGAAGGTCTGGATACTCGACACTGGATAGGTTCGTACATTAAAAGACCATTATACCGGTGAGTTGAAGATAATCTTGCGCCGGAACTTGGCGTATTGACCGTAGTCCAGGTAGCGCCGGTTGCGCTCCAGCAGCGTCCTGATCTTGGGCGCCTTGTCCTGGAGCGCTGGCAAATGATCGGTGGTCTGGAATACGAAGGCGTCGCTGCCGGCCCCCGAACCGAAGGATACCAACAGGATCAAGTCGCCGGGACGGGCCACGTCCAGGATCGCCGCCAGGCCGGTGGGCGAGGAGCCGGAGTAGGTATTGCCCATGGTAGTGACCAGCAATCCCTCCTCCATCTGCTCCCGCGTAAACCCCAATGTTTTGGCCGCCTTTAGTGGGAACTTGCCGTTGGGCATGTGAAACACGGCGTAGGCGAAATCCTGCGGCTGATGGCCGCTTTGCTCCAGTATGCCGCGGGCCGCCGCCAGCACGTGGCGGAAATAGGCCGGTTCGCCGGTGAACCGACCGGCATGCTGGGGATAATGCTCCAACTCCTTGCGCCAGAAATCGGGGGTATCCGAAGTGTAGGAGTAGGTAGCCTGTATCTCCGCCACAACCTTATCGTCTCCCATGATGAAGGCCGCCCCACCGGCGGAGGCGGTATACTCCAGGGCATCGCCGGGCGCACCCTGGGAGGTATCGGCGCCGATCCCCAGGGCATATTTCATCTGGCCCGCCTTAACGAGACTGTAGGCCACGAACATGGCCTCGGTGCCGGCCTTGCAGGCGAATTCGTAGTCGGCCACGTGGACATGGGGACCGATACCGAGGGCATCGATCAACACGGTGCCGCTGGGTTTGACCGCGTAGGGGTGAGACTCGGAACCGATGTACACGGCGCCGATTTCGTGGGGGGCGATGCCCGCCCTCTCAATAGCGTCTCGGGCGGCCGCCACGGAAATGGTGATGGTGTCCTCATCCATCCCCGGCACGGTCTTTTCCTCCAGGAGCAGCCCTTTGCGCACACTTTCGGGATCGCCACCCCATTGACGGGCGATGGTCTCGGCCTTGATCCGGTAGCAGGGCACATAGGCGCCCCAGCCGACGATGCCAACCATTAGTATTGTCTCCTTTCAACCATAGCTGCTAAAGTTACGTTTGGCAATTATGATATTCGCTATCTGCGTCACGGAATTCTCAACTACGGGGCCACAAAAGCGGCCGGCGGACCCCAGGCTAGCGAGAACCAGAAACCTGGGTGCCGCTGTAGCGGCGGCCCTTCCAGCCAACGTTGTAAAAATTGCCCAGCAGGCCGAATACCGTCACATAAAGGGGATGGATCAGGCCGGTAAGCAGGAAGGTTCCGGGACGAACCCGGCCCGGCACCCGCGCCAGGTAAGTGTAAACCAGCTGCGCTTCCGCCGCCAGTTTGACCACCGGGATTGCCAGCCAGTACCATTGGAGGGTGGTCGCCAGCATGACCAGTGAAAATAATACTCCCACGTTTGCCAAATAAATCAGGGGCAGCAGGACTTTGAACAGCGGGCTGGTGGGGATACTGTAATAGGTGCGGCCCTTGGAGGCATGCCTCAGGCGCTGGCGCAGAAAGGCCCGCCAGCCAACCGGTGGGGGGCTGGGCACGGTGGCACTGAGGGCCAGGGCAAACTTGATCCCCCACCCCGCCCCGGCAATTTTGTGCAACAGCAGGTCATCATCGCCGGAGACCAGGTGTTCCACGCCGCTGAAGCCACCTACATCCTCGAAGGCTTGCTTCCGGTAGGCCAGGTTCCGGCCGGTGCAGGTCAAACTTAGACCGTTGGAGGCGCCCCCAGCGGCCAGCGCGTCCAGGGAGATGCTGTCGAGGAACAACGCCTCGTACCAGCGGCCCAGCCAGGAGGCCATCACCGGGGCCGGACCCATCACCAGCCCCACGGCGGCATCGTCGAAGCACCCGGCCATGGTCTCAACCCAGCGGCTACCGGGGAGGCAATCGGCGTCGGTGGCCACGATAATCTCCCCCCGGGCGGCCTTGATCGCGGTGGTCAGCGCCCATTTCTTGGGGCTCCACCCAGCGGGCACTTCCGTCACCTGCAGCGGCACCAGGTTCGTCATTCTGGTGGTGTGATGGGAGAGTATGGAATAGGTATCATCGGTGCTGCCGTCATCCACCACGATCAGCTCCAGCCGGTCGGCAGGATAGCTTTGAATACGAAGAGAGTCCAGCAGTCCCGGCAGATTATGCGCCTCATTGCGGGCGGCCACTATTACGCTTACGAAAGGCCGGCTGGTGCTGGGTACCAACGGTTCGAGCCGCAACACCCCGCGCCACATCCAGAGGATGAAGAGGGCATACAGGAGGGCAATGGTCAGGAACAGGGGAAACATGGTATCAGGGATTAAAATTGCATGTGTAACTTACACTTGATGTACCCCGA
Source organism: Fidelibacterota bacterium (assembly GCA_022564085.1). Classification (GTDB taxonomy): domain Bacteria; phylum Fidelibacterota; class Marinisomatia; order SCGC-AAA003-L08; family TS1B11; genus JACZSB01. The sequence goes on from JADFMC010000106.1 coordinate 5,066, forward strand.
ACGGGGGCGCGGGCATTTGGGTCTGGTGGCCGCACAGTTCCAGGCGAAAAAATAGGTCCACGGGTTAGCGGAGCAACCTTTCCGGCAACAACGACTGCATATCCCGGCGGCCATCCAGCACGCAGTGGACATACGCCCCTTTCCCTACGATCTGGTAAATGACCCGATAAGGTTTGTAATGCACTTCCAGGTAATCCGGAACACTGATGAATTCCAGCTCCGGGGGAACATGCCCGCGATCCGGGAACTGTTCCTGAGAAGCACCGCACTCATGAAGTTACTGACCCGTTCGGCTTTGGCAAGGGAATCCGATGAGGCTATATGGCGGTAGGAACAGGTCGTCTTCGGCGTCGGCGACGATATAGACCGTGAATTTCACACCTGCCGGTGGGTCTTGATCCGCTCGCGCAGATCATCAAAGGCCTCTCCGGCAGGCTTGAACTTCCCTGCCCTTATGCTCTGACTACTCTTCGCCAGCATCTTTAAAAGGGCCAAGCTCTCCTGGGTGCGCTCATAGGTGCGCACATCCTGCACCACCACCTTGGCCTCGCCCCGCTGGGTGACGATCAGCGTCATCTGGTGTTCCGTGATTTCCTTGAACAGCTCCGCCGCGTGGGCTTTTAAGTAGCTGATGGGCTTAATGGATTCGCTGGGCTTCATTGTCTTTACTCAGAGCTGACCTGGATATGGGCCGTTATCAGGTTCATTCCAAGAAAATTTTAATAGTGGTAAAGGTGAATTATGATCCGCCCCTACCGATGCTCAAGGAATTCCTCGATGGAAATACCAATGTCCTTTATGATCTGGCGCAACTATATGGGCGAAACGTCACGGCCCTTATGAAAAGGAACTGTAGTTACTCTGCCGTCCGGGTGTCGAAACTGCTTGTGCGACCCACGCTGGCGAATTTCCTCAAAACCCAATGACTTAAGAACGGAAACCAATTCCCGGGGCTTAAGTACAGGGTATCTCCCCATTACTAATCCAAAACGACGGTTTGCGTCCCCATAAATTCGGTTTCCAGAACGGGTTCACCTTCTTCCGTCAGCATCTCGATGACCTCCTTCAGGTTTCGATTGAGCTCATCCAGGCCCTCCCCCTGTGAATGGGCGCCGGGGAAGCCGGGGATGTATCCGACGTAGAGACCCGTTTCTTTATCATGCTCGACGACCGCAGTGTAGGTTTTCATTGTGACCTCATGGGTAATGGCTGCCAGTAATTTACGCTATCGCTATCTCCACATCGCGGTCAAAGGTGCTGTGCTTAGTCGCTTCCCTGGCCACCTCGCTGGTGTGCTCAATGTTATCCCCATAGGTGATGCAGCCTGGGAGAAAAAGGACGAGAGCGGCAGTTCAGACCTCAACCAGTTCTGCGGTGGTCGCGGTTGGGGGTATGGGCTCGCCGTCTGCCTGCATACTCTGTAAGTGCAGTTCGATGGCCTCCCGGATCAGTTTGAGCGTTTCCTCCCTGGTATCGCCTACGGCAATGCAGCCCGGCAGGTCGGGAACATAGGCCCCATAGTTCTTTTCTGTTTTCTCGATCACTACTACGTACTGCATGCTCCTACCGTTGCTGTTTGATTTTAAGTCCGGTTCTAAGATACTATTTAAGGTTCCAGGAGGCAATTCCAAACCTGGCTTCCCAGCCACTGTCCCCCGTTTGGCTGGATGCTTGAACTGCCAATGACTGCCTTTGGTTCGAGCAAGGTACCATCCATCATGCCCCATAAGTCTGATGACCTCTCGGACCTTCAATAATTCTCGCCGTGCTCTCTCAGACTTTCCAGGTATAACTCGATCGCTACCCTGGCCATCTCGATGCCATGCTCAATGCTTTCTCCATAAGTGACACAGCCCGGTAATGTAGGCACGATGACCGTATATCCCCCTTCGGGTTCTTTGCGGAGCAGAATGCGATAATTAAGGATTTTCATAGGATTACCTCGACAGTTCCGTGGGGATAATTACAATGAAGTTTACAGTAGGGTCAATGAACGTGCAAGACGTAGGAGCGTATTGCCATACGCCCCTACATGGGTACTGAACAGATTTATCACACCTGCAGCACCCCGAACCGGGGCGCGGGCATCTTGGTCTGATGGTCGCACAGCTCCAGGCAGCGGATCAGCACCTGCCGGGTCTCCTCGGGCATGATGATCTCGTCCACCCACAGGCGGGCGGCGGCGTAGCGCGGGTCGGACTGATGTTCGTAGCGCTC
>JADFMC010000107.1 GCA_022564085.1 Fidelibacterota bacterium
CATGAAATTCCCCAGAATGCTTGTCCCGTTGGAAGCTGTGGTGGGTTTATTGTTGCGGTAAGGGCCTAGCGTGCTATGCCCCTACAAATGCTGATCGCTGACCGCCGATCCGCCAGCTGGCCTCGGCCCGTAGGCCTCTACGGCCAGGGCGGACTGAACGTTTAGGAGGCGAAGCGGCTAGCTACCAAGCGAGTGAGGCGTGATTTTAGGCGGGCCGCTCTATTGGGGTGGGTGACACGTTTATGCGCCGACTTATCGATATATTGCAAGGCACTCCGCAGCCCAGCCTCAGCCGTATCTTTGGTGGTAGCCTCTTCTACGCTTTTGATGAAAGTTTTTACCTTTGAGCGCAATGCGCGATTATGTGCCCGGCGTTTGAGCGATTGCCGGTGGCGCTTGATGGTTGAGCTATGTCGATCCATTCGCGGTTACTGGGCCTCCTGATTTAAGGAGCGCAAGTTAAGCATGAACCGTTGGACGGGCAATCGCGCCTTGCGATAAAGTTTGACTAGGGTGATTTTCCAACCTAAGTTGCCGCCATGGCTCCCATTCCTGAAGTCAGTATCCTGCGCGAAGTCCCGCTTTTCAGTGAGCTTAAGGAAGACGATCTGGAGGTCATCATGCAGATGACTGTCCGGCGGGCCTACAATAAGAGCACCCTGATAGTGCTCGAAGAGGCCTCGGCTGATACCCTCTACATAATTGAAACCGGCAGCGTGAAAATCACCCGGCTAAACGAGGAAGGCCGGGAGGTGATACTGGCTCTTTTGGGTTCAGCGGAATTTTTCGGTGAGATGGCACTGCTGGACGGCCAAGGACGCTCCGCCAACGTAATGGCCCTGGAAGATACAATCCTTTACACCCTCAACCGCCGCGATTTTCTGGATGTGTTGCATCGCTTCCCGTCCATATCCATCCAGCTGTTGCGGGAGATGACGTTGCGTTTGCGCAAGTCCGACCAGCAGATCAAATCATTGTCACTGTCCGATGCCGAGCACCGCATAGGAATCACCCTGAACCGGATTGCCGAGGATATGGGTATTTTCAAGATGGGGAAGGTGGTTATCAGTAAGCTGCCGTACCAACAGGATATCGCCAATATGGCCGGTACCAGTCGCGAAACGGTTTCCCGGATGCTAAAGAACCTGGAGGCCAAGGGACTAGTGCAGCGGGAAGGGCACCGATTGACCATAAACGATTATTCCGCCTTTACCCGAATATTTGGTTAGCCTGCCCGCCTGCGACCGTAATTAATCACACTTTAACGTCCTATGCATGACAAATTGGTTCCGGAACTCCTAGCGGGTTCATTTCGGGCACTGGCCAGAGTGATCAGCCTGATTGAGAATGAGTCCCACCATTCCGTTGGGTTGCTGGAGGAACTGCATCCCCATACCGGGGAAGCTTATCGACTGGGAATTACCGGACCCTCGGGCGCCGGTAAAAGCACCTTGGCGGACCGCTTGGCCAAGCTGTACCGCGCCGACGGCAATCGGGTGGGGATTATCACAGTGGATCCTACCAGCCCCTTCAGCGGGGGAGCTTTTTTGGGCGACCGCCTGCGCATGAGCGATCTATACGATGATCAGGGAGTCTACATCCGCAGTATGGCCACTCGGGGCGTATCGGGCGGTCTGGCCGCTCGCAGCCAGGAGGTAGGGGATGCAGTCGAGGCGGCCGGGTTCGGGGTATTACTTTTTGAAACCGTCGGCGTGGGCCAGATTGAACTGGATGTGATGGAAGCTGTCGACACCACCCTGGTGGTGCTGGTGCCTGAATCGGGGGACGAGATCCAGATGATGAAGGCCGGGATCATTGAGATCGCTGATCTGTTCGTGGTTAACAAATCGGACCGTGAAGGGTCCAGTAAATTACGGTTGGTGTTGGAGCAACTTCTGGAACTCAAAGAAGACCACAGCCAGTGGCGCCCACTGGTAACTCAGACCTGCGCCACCACCGGGGAGGGCGTTGAAGAATTGTACGCCAACCTGATCAATCATAGGGAGCACCTGGTCAACACCGGCCGGCAAAGCGAAAAGAAAAGGCAACGGGCTCGCCAGCAGGTGGAACGATTGGTGAACCGGGAGACCATAACCGCTTTCTGGACCGCCGCCCGCCGGGAAATAATCGAGCGGGAACTGGATAACATGTCGCCCTATGAACTTGCACGCTTAATCGGGAAAGAGACCTGATTTGATCGAACCCGCTCCCAACGAGATGACCTTCCTGGAGCATTTGGAAGAGTTACGCTGGCGGATTCTAAAGAGCTTGGGGGCAATTGCGCTATTTGCCATTATAGCTTTTGCCAACGCCAACCGGATCATCGCCTTTTTGACTGCCCCCGCGCTGGCGTTGGATGAACCGGTGGTGCTCCAGGCCCTTAAAGTGTCGGACATGTTCATGGTCCAGATAATCTCCAGCTTGTTGGTTGGGCTGGTGTTGGCCAGTCCGGTTGTGATCTTTCAGGTCTGGCGTTTTGTGGCCCCGGCAGTGGGGCGCTCGTCCAGGACACTCACTTTTTCCATCGTCCTTTTCGGCTCACTATTTTTCCTGGCGGGAATCACCTTCGGTTATCTGGTGATGTTACCGTTCAGCCTGCGTTTTTTTACTTCACTGGGAGGAGGATTGGTAGAGAACAACTTCAGCATCCACGCTTACCTGGGATACGCCGCCTGGATGTTGATCGCCGCCGGTCTGGTTTTCCAGCTGCCGGTAGTGTCGTTCATACTCACGCGCATCGGCTTGCTGACCCCTCCTTTCCTGCGCCATTACCGTCGCTACGCACTGGTTGGAATACTGGTCTTCTCGGCTATCCTGACACCACCTGATCCCCTGAGCCAGGTGTTGATGGCAGTGCCGCTGCTGGGTCTTTACGAGCTCTCTATCTTGATCTCACACATATTTTCCAAGCCCGACTAATCTTGATTTGATACTGTTGCGCCGTTAAGTTTTTACAATGCAGGTACGCCTCAGCGACATAGTCGCTCCCATTGTTGACGATCTCAAGCTTTTTCAGCAAGAGTTCGAAAACGCCCTTAAGTCCGAAGTCAGGCTGGTGAATACCATGGTACGCTACGTGCTGCGCAACCGTGGCAAGCACTTGCGGCCGATCCTCACCATACTTTCCGCCAGGGTCGTAGGCCAACCCAATCTCCACAGCCTGAAAGCAGCGGCTCTGGTGGAGATCCTGCACATCGCCACCCTGATCCACGACGATGTGGTGGATGATTCGGATCTACGCCGAAACTGGCCTTCCATCCGGCGAGTCTTCAATAATAAAAAAGCGGTCCTGATCGGCGATTACTTTCTATCCAAGGCGCTGAGTAATATGATCGGCCTGAAAAATTTTCGGGCGTTGGAGGTGCTGTCACAAACTGCCGAACGTCTCAGCAGCGGCGAAATCCTGCAGCTGGAGAAAGCGCTGGTGGGAGGCATGACCGAGGAGATCTATTATCGCATGGTGCGGGATAAGACCGCCAGCTTATTTGCCACGGCTTGCGAACTGGGCGCCATAACCGTCTCCGAAAAACAGGCCGACAGCGATGCCCTGCGCGAGTTCGGCGAGAACCTGGGTATCGCTTTCCAGATCAAGGATGATTTGTTTGATCTGGTGGGCGATCAATCAACCGTAGGCAAGCCGGTGGCCTTCGACGTGAAGCGCAACGTGCGCACCCTGCCGCTGATCTATACCCTCAAACAGCTGACGCCTGCGGAGCGCCGCATATATCTGCGCTCCCTTAAGGGGCACGCCCGCCGGGGTAGAATTGCCCAGTTGAAGAAAGAGATTGTGGAGCGCGGCGGTCTGGACTACGCCCGGGAGCGGATCGGCCATTTCGGCCAGGCAGCCTTGAAATCGCTGGACCGCTTTCCCGATTCTGAATATAAAGCCGCGCTGATCAATGTGGTAAGTTTCAACCTGCAGCGTTCCTGGTAGCTGGTGGGGCGGGTGCTGGTGGTGCGGTTCAGCTCCTTGGGTGATATCGTCCTGACTGAGCCGGTGGTAGCCGCTCTGGTTGAAAAATATCCGGAGCACAACATAGACTATCTGGTGCTGGAACGATTCGCGCCGCTGGTGGCCCACTTCGAGCACCGCCCCAGTGAAATCCTGGCATTTCCACCTACGGTTACCGCCCGGGAACTGCCGGCCTATTCCAGGCGGTTGGCGTCTAAAGGATATGACTTGGTGATCGACCTGCATGATTCGCTGCGCAGCAAGGTACTCCGGCGGGCCTTTAAGGGCAGCACTGTGAGGCGCTACCAAAAACCACGCCTGAACCGCTGGCTGCTGTTTTACCTCTATATAAACCGTTTTTCAAATGACTTTTCGGTTGTGCGGGAATACCTGCGTTACGCGGGCCTGGAGGCGCCGGCGTCCACTGCGCCCCGCATGCAGTGCGCCATTGACCGGGTAGCCGCGGTAAAGGAGGATTTCAAGCTCGCTGATGAATACCTGGTCTGTATTCCCGGCGCAGCCTGGCCGCAGAAATCGTGGCTTATTGAGCGCTATATGGAAGTATTCAACAGCCGCCCCGCTGGGACCATGCCACAGGTGGTGCTGCTGGGCGGCCAGGACGATATCATCTGCGACCCTATTGCTGCTGGTATAGCGGACGGCAGGGCGGTCAACCTCAGGGGCCGGACCGATCTGGAACAAGCGTTGGCCATCCTGGCGGGATGCCGGCTGGCAGTGGGATCCGATACCGGGTTGATGCACGCTGCCGAGGCCTTGGGCCGGCCGGTTGTTTTAATCCTGGGACCAACTTCCACTCAGACCGGGGCTAGCTGCCACCATCCTGCTTCCCGCCGGCATGAGGTTGACCTGTGGTGCCGGCCCTGCAGCCAGAACGGCAAACGCCCATGTTACCGTCGGGAGCAGTTCTGTCTCACCGGCATAACGGCCCAGGCGGTCGGCGACAGCATCGATAAACTAATAGGCCTGGCATGATGTTCTGGGTCTGGCGGCTGGTCTATAACCTGCTGGCGCTACCTATAATGGTGCTCACCGCTTACGCCTTGGCGCCTATTCACCGTAAGGTACGGCGGGGCTTGCGCGGTCGGCGGCGAACTGTTAGACGGGTAGCCGAATTCCGGGCAGCCCACCACAACCCCGATGGGCTACTCTACTGGTTTCACGTAGCTTCGCACGGAGAATACGAACAGAGTCGACCGATAATTGAAGGGCTGCGTGAGGTTTCGCCGGAGGCGATTATCGTAGTAAGTTTTTTTTCGCCTTCGGGTTATGAGAATTTTAGCCATGCCGCAGTGGATTTCAAGTTCTACCTCCCGCTGGATTTTCCCTGGAGCATGCGGCGACTGCTGAAGATCCTGCGCCCTCACCGGGTAGTGATCGCCAGCTATGATCTGTGGCCCAACATGATCTGGGCCTGCCAACAGCAGGGGATCCCTACGACTCTCTTTGCCGCCCGGATCGTGCCGGGTAGTTCCAAGCAGTGGCCGGTGGTATCCAATTTCTACAAATATCTCTATGGGGCCATCAGGCAGGTGTACACTGTCTCGGAGGCCGACCATCGGCGGGTAAAGGCCATCGTAGGGGAACGATCCGACACAGTGGTGCGCAATTTGGGCAACCCGCGTTATGACCGCGTTGTTGAGCGCAACAGCAATGGCTTACCGGTTGTACGCAACTCACGGGAACGGATTATCGTGCTGGGTAGTCTTCACAAGGAGGACGACGCGGTGGTGGGCCAGGTGGTGATCGATCTGCTGAAGCAGGATCAATCCCTGCGAGTCTTATGGGCGCCTCACGAGCCGGAACTAGAAGTGTTGGAAGCCATCAGCCAACGCTTGACCGCAGCCGGTATCAGCTGGGAGAAGTTTGGGCGCCGGCTGGGGCGTTTCCGGGACCACCAGGTACTGATAATCGATGGTGTCGGGTACTTAGCGGAGACCTATAACCGCGGCATCCTGGCCTACGTAGGGGGCGGATTCAGCAGCGGTGTACACAACTTGATGGAACCTGCCATAGCCGGAATTCCGGTTATCTTTGGCCCTAACCACAACCGCAGCCATGAAGCGGAGCAGCTGATTGATTATGGTGGCGGCGTTTCGGTGGCCGGGGTGGATGAATTTCGCACCCAGTTGGTTCGGCTAATCAACGATGAAGAGGCCCGCCGCCTGGGCGGTACCGCCGCTATGAAAGTTGTCGAGGATAACCTCGGGGCGGCCGGTAGGATATTGCATGCCATCCTCAGCGAGTAGCTACCGCCCCCAAGACCTGCCCCCCGGCATTTACCCATTAGCACCCTCTGCGGTTGCGTTCCAGGCTCTTCGGGCCACCCTCGAACAAGCGGGCCAAACGGTACTGGTTTTGCCCGAACGAATCACCGATTTCTTAGTGGCCGACAGCGTCCGGCGGGAAGCGGCCTTCGACCTGGAGAACCGGGGTCTCACCGGCACCGAACTTTCCGTTAGGGTGGCGGAGATCATTGAGGGCGGCGCCTTCAGTGGGCGCTCCGACCAGCTGCCCGAGACCCTATCAGGCGGCGAGCGGCAACTACTGGCGCTCACCGTCAGTATCATGCAGCCTCAGCGGTTTTTGTTGGGCCGCAATTGCTTCGATTTCCTCAGCCGGGTCAATATGGACAAGGTGCGGCGACTGCTGGCGAAACAAGATAAATGCCTGTTGGAAAGGTCGGCCCGCAACGGCGCCCCGCAGTGGGATTATTCCGTGGGGAAATTCCGGCAAGTGGCGCGTAATAACCAGCCCGCAAAGCCGGATGATCGCCGGCCGCAACTCGCCCCGTGGAAATTGGTTATCAGGGGGTTGCAAAAGTCTTTCCCGGAGACCGGTTTCACCTTGCGCATCCAGAACCTGGAGCTCAGCGGGTTGCAGGTGCTTGGCATATGTGGCGAAAACGGCTCGGGAAAATCAACCTTGGCAGATTGCATGACCGGGATGATCCCCCATACCGGCCGGCTCGCGGTGCAAGGGATCGGGAGTAACCCGCCCCGCTGGGGCTATTTACCGCAAATGGTGGAGACTGCTACACACGGCCGCTCCCCGGAGGAGCTGATCGGGCGTTTTACCTCGCAGGGCAAATTGACTGCCCAGGCCGCCGAACGGCTGGAACGCTGGCTGCATAGCTCCCAGTCATACCGCTCTTTGTCCCAGGCCGATGGGCTGACCGGCTATCGGTTGGTACTGGTGGCCGCCCTGCTGGCCGGTGAATACGATCTGGTTCTGTTGGATGAACCCACCTATGGGCTGCCGGCAGGGAATG
>JADFMC010000108.1 GCA_022564085.1 Fidelibacterota bacterium
CATTCATCCTGATGCCGGAAGGCAGCCTGCGGGGCGATCCGGCCGACCGGCTGCGCATTTTCGAGTATTCCCCGGGAGCACCCCATGCCCGGGCCATATCCTGGCGCTACCCGTTGGAAGCGGCCGAGCATTCCATCGGTGAGCTGACCTGGTGGCCGCAGGGGAACTGCTTCCTGGTGTTGGAGCGGGATTGGGGCCATGGAGCCGGCGCGGCCTTCAAAAAGGTGTTCGCCTGGCAGCCGGCGGCCGGTAACGCCGTCAAATGGGAACTGGCCGACCTGATGGACATGGACGACCCGCATCACCTGGCGGACACCACCGGGAAATTCGCCCTGCCGTATGTGACCATCGAAGCGGTCCACCCGGTGGATGACCGCACCCTGATAGTGTGCAATGACAACAACTTCCCAGCCCGGGGCGGACGGTCGCTAGAGGCGCTGGACGGCACGGAATTCGTGCTGCTGCAAGTGGATTTAAAGAGCAAGCGGCGTTAAACTTGAAGGCCCTGGCGGCGGCTGATTACTGGAAGCCGGGCGGTATTAATATAGTTGGAGCAGTGATGAAAAAACTTTATCGATCACAGACCGACCGGAAGATCGCCGGTATCTGTGGCGGCCTGGGGGAAATTTACGGCATCGATTCCAACCTGATCCGCATCGCTTTCATCTTCGTGGCGCTGATTACTCATATTATACCGCTGGTGATAACCTACTTGATCGCCTGGCTCATATTGCTGGAGTTCCAGTCCAAATAATAGTGGGCTTTCAAATTTCCCCCTCTTTGATCCCCCTGTAAATCCATACCGTGCCGCCTAGAAAATTCCGGGTGGCGATCCCGGAGAAGCCGATGGACTCCAGCAACCGGATGAATCGATCCGGGTCGGGAAACTGCTCGATGGACTCGGTGAGGTAGCGGTAGGCATAACTTCTGCTGAGCAAGCCCCCCACTCGCGGAAGCACCCACGTCATATACCAGCGATAGAGGGGCGCCAGCAGGCCGCTGCGAGGGACGGCAAATTCCAGCACGCCCAGCCGCCCACCCGGGGCCAGCACCCGGTGCAGTTCTTTCAGACTCGCTTCCAGCATGGTGAAATTGCGCACGCCGAAGGCAATAGTGATCAGCTGGAAACAGTGGGCGGGAAACGGCAGGGCCTCGGCTTCGCAACAGACCAGGCCGGCTGCCGGTATTTTACCGCCGGCCAGGCGCAGCATACCACTAACCGGATCGGCTCCTACCAGATGGACGCCCGGCTCACTATCCAGCAAGGCCCGCCCTTGATCTCCAGTACCACAAGCCAAGTCCAATGCCCGTTCTCGGGGCTGGGGGTCGAGCAACCTGACCAATTCCCGGCGCCAATAGCGGTCCCGCCCAAAGGTGAGCAGCCGGTTCAACAGGTCGTAACGGCCGGCAATCTCGTCGAACATGCCCCGGATAAAATGCTTCCGGTCGGCGCCGGAGCTCAAATCCGTTGATTTATGCGACAACTGATCCTCTCCAAATTCTCATGGGTCTAAATTAAATTCGCCGGCCGGTGGAATGGCGCTGGTTTGATCAAGAAATATGTCCACTGGATAGCAAACTCTATATTTTAAATCCGGGCTGGCGGCTGTAGATTTACCCTCATGGTTGCTGCGCCAAAACCGCCTGCAGCGACACCTGCCTCAGGGGAGCAGTTGCTGGAGCGGATCGCCGCCGACTTCATCGGGTTGAACACTACTTACCGGGTGGCGACGGGGGAGGTCACTCGCCGGGTATACCTGGACTCCACCGCCTCCACCCTGATGATGGGGGCCGCTTACCGCACGGTGGCCAGCTTCCTGGAGCACTACGCCAACACCCACAGCCTGATGCACAACAGCGCCCGGTTGGCTACCGGGGCCTACGATTGGGCCCACCAGCGGGTGCTGAGCTTCGTGGGCGCTGACCCGGAGCGCTATACCTGCTTTTTCACCGGCAGCGGCACCACCGGCGGGATTAACCGCCTGGCCCGGATCTATCACCAACTGCGACCAGACCGCGATACCGTGCTGGTCTCCATCATGGAGCACCACTCCAACGACCTGCCCCACCGCAAGCACATCGGCCGGGTGATCCACCTGCCGGTGGCCATGGACCAGGCCGGTATGGGGGCCGTGGATTTAGAGGCGCTGGAGCGATTACTGGTCCAGGAAAAGGGGCGGATCAACTACGTGGCCGTCACCGGCGTGAGTAATGTCACCGGCATCATCAACCCGGTCCGGGCGGTGGCCCGCCTGGCCCATGAGCACGACGCCCTGGTGCTGGTGGACGGCGCCCAAATGGTGGCCCATGTACCGGTACAGGTCTCCGGCCATGATGATCCGCTGGAGGATATCGATGCGCTGGTGTTTTCGGGCCACAAGACCTACGTACCCGGTTCGCCGGGAGTGGTGGTGGCCCGTAAGGACCACTTGGCCCAGGTCGAACCGGACGAGGTGGGTGGCGGCATGGTGGACCGGGTGTTCACCGAGAGCTATACCGTCACTCCCCATTTCCCCGAACGGGAAGAAGCGGGCACCCCCAACATACCAGGCGCCATCGGGCTGGCGGCTGCCCTGGAAGTGCTGGACCGGGTGGGGATGGACTATCTGCTGGCCGAGGAAACTAAACTGATCGGCTACGCCCTACAGGCGTTGGAGGAAATTCCCGACGTTACCATTTACGGCACCACAGACACGGGCCATTGTCCCCGGGCGGCCTCCATTTCCTTCAATGTGGAGGGGCTGCCCCATTCGCTGGTGGCGGGAGTGCTGAACGATTACCATAACATTGCCGTGCGCAACGAGTGCTTCTGCGCCCACCCCTACGTCATAGAGATGATCCCCGACCAGGCCGCTGATTACCTGGCCATGACCGACGACCAACTGGCCGCGGCCTGCCTGCCCAAACCGGGGATGGTGCGGGCCAGCTTCGGCCTGTACAACAACACCGCCGACGTGGATGCCCTGGCCGAGGCGTTGCGAGATATCATCGCCAAGGGGGCGGAGTATCAAGCACTATATAAGTTGGGCGACGACCTGGAATACCACCACCAAACGTTCACCTTCCAGCCCGAGGAGCACTTTTCGATCCCGGACCTGGTCACCGAGGCGTTGTCAGGTGATGGCCCATAGGTTGCCACCGGAGGTACAACCTGCGGCACTAGCTTTGATCCTGCTAGGCGGCCTGTTGGCTGCCGGCCCGCTGTCCGGCGCACAGGCAGCGGATACGGCCCAGGTGGATACGGCGCAAGTCGATACCAGCGCCGCGGCACCCCCGCCGGCCATTTTCCACAGCGCGCCCCGGGCCATACCCAACAACCGGCCCTACGTGATCGACCTGTTTGTCAGCCTGGATCCGGCCGAGATCGAGGAGGTGCACCTGTTCGTGCGCACCGACAGCACCCGATCGTTCCAGGAGTTCACCTTGCGGGGCCAGTACGGCCGTTACCGGCATACCCTGACCGCAGAGCAACTGGGTGACAGCCTGGTGTCCTATTTCTTTCTGCTGAGCCGCCGGGACTACGGCCTGGTAGGCTACCCCCAGGACCTGGGTGGGGGCATCCGGCCGTTCAAGGTACAGGTGGTTGAGCCCACCCTGGAATTTTTCCAGAGCCGCCGCCGTGAATGATTCGGCCGCCGGCCGAGCTGCCCAACTGCGGGCCCAGATCGACCAGGCCAATATTCGCTATTACGTCCACGACGACCCCACCATAAGCGATGTCCAATACGATCAACTGCTGCGGGAGCTGGAGGCTCTGGAGCAGCAGCACCCAGAGCTAGTAACCCCCGATTCACCTACCCAGCGAGTGGGGGCCGAGCCGCAGTCGGAGCTGGCCACCGTGGCCCACCGGGCGCCCATGCTCAGCCTGGCCAACGCCATGGACGACGGCGAGTTGCGGGCCTTTGACGGGCGGGTGAAGAAGGAGTTGGGCATTGAGGGGCCGGTGGACTACCTGTGCGAGCCCAAGCTGGACGGCCTGGCGGTGGAACTGATTTACGAGCAGGGCCGGTTTGTGCAGGGCTCCACCCGGGGCGACGGGACCACCGGTGAAGACATCACTGCCAACCTGCGCACCATCCGGGCCATTCCATTGACGCTGACCGGGGATGTTGCGCCACCGGCCCTGCTGGAGTTGCGGGGCGAGGTGTTCATCACCAGGGAGGGATTTGCCCAGCTCAATCGCCAGCGGGCGGAGGCCGGCCAGCCGCTGTTTGCCAATCCCCGCAACTCAGCCGCCGGGAGTGTCCGCCAGCTGGACCCCAAAGTCACGGCCGGGCGTCCGCTGCGGATTTACTGCTACGGCTACGGATTGGTAGACGGCCATGCCTTCAGCACCCAGGAGCAATTTCTAAAGACCCTGCCACAGTGGGGCCTGCCGGTGAATCCCGAATACCGGCTGTGCCGCGGAATCGACGAGGCGGTGGAATTCTACCAGGAGTTGGAGACTCGCCGGGACCGGCTGCCATACGACATCGACGGATTGGTGGTTAAGGTTAACGACCTGGGACAGCAGACCCGCCTGGGCCAACGCAGCCGCTCACCGCGCTGGGCCATCGCCGGGAAGTTCCAGGCCCAGCAAGCCACCACCATCGTGGAGGATATCCAGGCCAGTGTGGGGCGCACCGGGGCGCTGACTCCGGTGGCCCACCTGCGGCCGGTGAACGTGGGCGGGGTGACCGTCAGCCGGGCCACACTGCACAACCAGGACGAGATCGACCGCAAGGACGTACGGGTGGGAGACACGGTGCTGGTGCAGCGGGCCGGGGAGGTGATCCCCGAGGTGGTGCAGGTAATCACCGAAAAACGTCCTCCACACGCCAAACCGTACCACTTGCCGAATACCTGCCCCATTTGCGGCCATGAAGTCTATCGCCCGCCGGACGAGGTGGTGGCCCGCTGCCTAAACCTGGCCTGCCCGGCCCAGGTGCGGGGACGGTTCGAACACTTCATCTCCAAGGGGGCCATGAACATCGACGGGCTGGGTGAAAAGATCGTGGAGCGCTTGATCGCCAGCGGGAAGATCAAGACCGTGGCGGACCTGTATCGCCTGACCTTCGACGACCTGGCTACCCTGGAGATCGAGCGCACGGTGGGGCGGATGGAGACCGAGGCCGGCCAATCCAAGAAGATGGTAGCCTTGGGGGACAAGGTGGCCACCAAGCTGCTGGCGGCCATAGATGCCTCCCGCCAGACGACGTTCGCCCGGTTTATTTACGCCCTGGGCATCCGCAACGTGGGGGAGCACCTGTCGCGGGTGCTGGAGCGGGCCTGCCAGGGCGACCTGGAGCGGCTGTTGGCCGCCGATACGGAGGAGCTGGAAGCCATCCACGAGGTGGGCGCCACCGTGGCCCAGGGGCTGGTACGCTTCACCGGGGATCAGTCCAACCGGGCGGTGATCCGGGACCTGCTGGCATTGGGCGTGCAACTGGAGGCGGTGGAAGCGCCTGCAAAAGGTGCTGGCCTCAGCGGAAAGACCTTCGTTTTCACCGGCAACCTAGAACAAATGACCCGCCGGGAGGCCCGGGAACTGGTGGAAGCGCGGGGTGGCCGAGCGGCAACATCCATCAGTAGCCGGACCGACTACGTGGTGGCCGGACCCGGGGCGGGCAGCAAACTGGCTAAGGCTGAGGAACTGGGGGTGGCGGTGCTCAGCGAGGGGGAGTTTTTGGAGATGGTTAAGTAGACGACTATTCAGATGTCGAAATAAAGGATGGCTTATTGGACTTTTCAATCAAAGCCTTAGCGATAGAATTCCAACGCTCATTATCAACCGGCGAATTATTGGGTGGGAAGTGGATATTTGCATGGCGGGGATGAGGCAGCAAAGTTCTTTTCAAGAATATACCTTGATTAACTTGACTAATTGCATTTGCGGGCAAGTCAACCATACCCAATAATAATTCCCCATCAAGGCGGCGTTTTTCAATAAAACAATGTCCGATCCTAAGTATGATTTCTCTCGATAAATTCCCGGTTCGATAGACCGATAGTTGTTTATCAATTTTGCGGGGTCTAAAAGATTGTGTCTTTAGTTGGTTTTTCTTTGTTGTGTTACTCTCGAAGATAAATCTTGTAAGATTCTCCTCGGCCTTCACCGGACCTGGCAGTGGGAATATTGCCACGCTCCTGAAACGTGCGCATAATATTCCCGAGAACAGATTGATAAGTTGCATCGTTAAGTTTCTTAGTCCCATATTCTTGTTCTCCTTCGCCCCAATTGCCTGAAAAGCCTAGTACTTTTTCGCCGTAGAAGGTTATGCTAAACATAGCTGCACTATTTGCGATCCATTCAAATCGAATAGCTCCGAAATCATCAGCATCAATCTCCGGCTCGGGAATATTATCTTCCCACAGCATACTATTCAGAAACTCCCGCGCGTCCTCATAAGCGGAAAAGGGAATTGCCCTTGTTTCTATCCCATCCCAATAATCTTCTTTGCATTTCTGATACAATTCCCTAAGTCGCTCGAATGAAGACTGGGCAAGACTGCCCGTACCGTTAGTCAATCGATGAGAGGAAGCCTCTAGCACGAGAGTGGGCACTTTCTTGGCATCGTCGCCAAAACCAGGACTGATAGCTCTAATATCCAAAAGGAGAGTGCTCATTTATACATATCCATTGCCTTATCTGTTATGCTTCCAAAGAAAAACTGGTTCTTGATATCGCGGAAACCATCCAAAATCTCCCAAAAATTTTCGGTCACACCAATTTCTTTTTCCTTAAATACATCGATGTCGATAATAATAGAAACCATATTTTCTTTAGTAACCTGCTCCATCGCCTGCGTAAAAATTGTAACTGCCTGATCATTGCTGATTGGAATAACGTTTCGGGTGAGAAAACTTATCAGCTGGTCCGGTGTATCTTTGGGCTTGTTTGGAGGCGCAGTTAGGTATTCAGAGAACTCCAGTGGAGATTGTAATTCCAATCTATTTATATATCTCACGGCTAATCTAGTGATCTGTTCAGGATTAAAGAAATCTCTATATAGACCCCATAGACGTTGTGCTTCCGTTCTCATGCTTTCCCAGGATGTGTATGGCTTCAAACGGCTGAAAGTAAATCCATTATTCCTTGCCTGAAATATTTGCTTCCCGTCTTCTGAAATATATGCAACACCCAGATGCTCTTGTTTGCTTTGCGCGCTGGAATCAGAGAGAGCTAGAGTTATTTGTGCTCG
>JADFMC010000109.1 GCA_022564085.1 Fidelibacterota bacterium
GCAGGAAGCCAGGTTCCACGGCTTCGAGGACGAGCCTTATGACGCCCTGCTGGAGGACTACGAGATGGGGATCACAACCAAGCAGATCGAACAGTTGTTTGCCGTCTTGCAGCCGGCGCTGATCGAACTGGTTGGGCGCATCAAGTCCTCCAAGGTCCCCGACCGGCACGATCTGCTGACCCAGGAATTCCCCGAAGACCAGCAGTGGGAATTCGGGATGGAAGTGCTGAGCGATATGGGCTATGACCTCACCAAAGGCCGCCAGGACCGCTCCGCGCACCCGTTCACCACCGATTTCCACCCCTCCGACGTGCGCATCACCACCCGCCTTAACTCCCGGGACCTGTCCATGGGCCTGTTCGGCACCATCCACGAGGGGGGGCACGCCCTGTATGAGCAGGGTTTGGAGGCGAAATATTTCGGTACCCCTTTCTGCGAGGCCATCTCCCTGGGAATCCACGAGAGCCAGTCCCGATTGTGGGAAAACTACGTGGGCCGCAGCATGCCCTTCTGGCGGCACTATTATCCTCGCCTGCAGGCTCGTTTCCCGGGGCAGTTAGGTGCAGTTCCGTTGGATGATTTCTACGCCGCTATTAACGCCGTTAGGCCGTCACTGATCAGGGTGGAGGCGGACGAAGTGACCTACAACCTGCACATCATGCTGCGCTTCGACCTGGAGCGGGCGTTGCTCAACGGTGATGTGACCGTGAAGGACTTGCCGGGGCTGTGGGACCAGGCCATGGCGAAATATGTGGGAGTAACGCCTTCGACGGTGGCTGAAGGGGTGCTGCAGGACATCCATTGGGGCATGGGAGCCATCGGCTACTTCCCCACTTATATGCTGGGCAACCTGTACGGCCGCCAAATCTACGAGGCCGCTCTGGCACAGATCGATGACCTGGAGGAACGCATAGCGCAGGGCGACCTGCTGACTTTGCGGGAGTGGCTGCGGGACAACGTGCACCGGTTGGGACGGCTGAAGAGAGCCGGCGAGTTGATTCAGGACCTCACTGGTCAGCCCTTGTCAGCCGGGCCGTTTATCAAGTATCTTCAGGCCAAGTATGAGCGACTCTACGACCTCTAATCCCGATCCGCTGAGTTCACATCCCAGCCACTCCCTGCGGTTGCGCCGTATTTTTATCGCCGGAATCTTAACCGCCATCCCGGTTTACATAACTATTCAGCTGCTCCAGTTCATTTTAGGCGTCATGGACCGCATCCTGGCGCCGGTGGTGGTGCGCTTCATCGGTTTTACCATTCCGGGCCTGGGGTTGGTTATGATGGTGGTATTTATTTTCCTGCTGGGCCTGCTGGTGACCAACTTCCTGGGCCGCCGGTTATACGCCTATTTCGAAAACTTACTGCTGAAGGTGCCCGTGGTCTCCACCATCTACAATACCAGCAAGCAGATCGTCCAGACCTTTTCTCCTGACAACCGCAAGGCCTTCCAGAAGGTGGTGTGGCTGGAATATCCCCGGCGGGGTATCTGGAGCCTGGGGTTCGTCACCGGGGACAGCCAATCAGGGGACGGCGAGGCTTACTACAATATATTCGTCGCCACCACCCCCAACCCTACCTCCGGCTTCGTCATCTTTGTCCCCCAGGTTGATACAATGGACTCCAATATGACCATCGAGGAGGGCTTTAAGCTGCTGATCTCAGCGGGAATGATCTCGGCCGAGCGGCACCGGTTCCTTAAGAAGCAGGAATCCCCGGCCAAAAAGAAGCTGGGCGCCGGCACGGGGCGGAAAACGAATAAGAAATAGACGATTTATCCCCGTTTTCCACTAGGGCCAGATCTATCCCAAAACACAATGCCTCCCCGGCCGCCCTACACGCAGGACAGCCGACAGGAGGCATCGTCTCACCAGTACCAGCCCGGCGATGGGGTGCTGTTATTTCAGTTTAGCCAGCTCGGCCTCCAGGGCGTCGAAGCCTTGCTCGGCCTTGAACTCGTTATATAGCGCCTCCTCCTGGCGGGCGGTCTCGATAGCCTGGCGGCGGGCTTCGTCCAGTGAATATTCCACCAGCACGAAGACGGTGCCGTCCTTGGCCGGGTAGGCCTCCTTGATAATGGCGCCGGTGAGGGAGGCGTCAGTGACCCCCTTGCTCACCGCTGTGGTGAACTCCAGGGCCTGGGCCCGTTCGCCTACGCCGCTCTCCTGCATGAAGTCCTTAACCAATCTCTCCACCTTGATCTTGACGGCGGCGGCAATCTCTTCCCGGGCCCGCTGGGCGGCCACGGTTTTGGCCAGGCTGGGGTTCTGTTTTTTGGCCTGCCCCACTCCGTAGAGCATGCCCTCCGCCACCGGCGGCTTCAAGGCCCATTCCGGCATGTCGCGGCTTTCCCGCCCTTCGGTGGTTCCGGAAACCTTGGAACCGGCGCAACCCACCAGGGCGGCCATTACGACGCCCGATAGCATCAGGATAATGGTTTTCTTCATGATATCACTCCTTATCGTTTACGATGTGCAGTTGTACTGCGCGCTCAATTCGCTGACTCAGCGGTATCTCCGCCAGCCAACGCTGAAAGTCGGTGAAACTATCGTCCCCGGCCGAGAAGCTGGCATAGCCTTCAGGCACGTCGATCAGCGCGCGTAGATCGGCGATGGGCCGTCTGGTGAACACGGCGTAAATAGTCTCATTGGCGGTGGCTACGCCGGGCGGGGCCGCCACCCGGTAACGAATGCCCCGGTTGCGCTCCGCCACAGTGGGTATCTCCAGCCAGGTGCCCCCGGTGACGGCATTGTCCGGCAGGTGCGCGTTGGGAAACATAAGCATCACCGAGTTATCGCTGAGGAAATTGAAAATGTACAGGTAGCCATCCCGGCTGGGGCGGGCGGAGATGATCAGCTCATCGCCGCTATTGAGCAGCCGCTCGTTCACCTTGAGATCCAGCCGCAGAGATGGATCGCGCTCCCCTTTCACCGGCACTACCCGGGCGTCCAGGACGATGCGGTAGCGGTAGGCCCCGCCTGCGGCTAGTTGCGTCAGGTTGCTGGAGATCACCTTCTCATCAATGATGTGGCCCGTGACCGACGACAGGGCGAACGTGCTCCAGGTAGTTTTTTCGTAGGCCGACCCGGCGGTTTCATCCATGATGTCGCTGAGCAGCGATGTAAAGGAGACCTCCCTGGGGAGAGCCCGTTCCAGGCCGCCGGCGCGCGCCGCCTGCAAAGTTTCCAGGCGGGCCCGCCGGGGAGCCACGCTGCCGGGGAACACCAGAGTGGTATCCACCAGGAACCAGCCCGGTTTGACCTCATAGTCCAGGGCGGCATCAGCGGCCCGGGCGACGGTTTCAGCGCCCTCGGCCAGCAGGGCTTCTTCCTCGGGAGTGGGGGACACACCCGGCAACGGCACCGTAACGCCACCCTCCAGCTCCACCAGGGCGGCTTCCGCCGCCACCCGGGCTGAGTCAGGGTCGGGTCCGTCCCCAGCGGGCCGGGGGGCACATGCCGCCAGCAGCAGGCAGCTGCCGGAAATGTACAGCCAGTAGCGCATCAGTACTGCACCAGCACCCGGTCCAGCTCGGCGCCCAGCAGCTGGGGGGTCTGCTCGCGGTTGAACTTCCGCCGGGCCAGATACGGTACGTTCTCCATCAGGTAGCCGAATAGCTCGGTGGAAGTGATCTGCCGATCGTTATCGCGGTCCGCCTCACCCCGCAGCCCCTTCAGGAAGCGGTTGCCGGCCACTAAAGAGGTGAAGAAGCCTCCTACCGTTACCCGGGGGCGGCCCACTACCTTGATCACCAGGTTATCCGAGACCAGCGCCGGTAGATCGTCCAATACTTTCCACAGCAAGGCCTTGCGGCCCCGGCCCCTGACTTGGCCCACATCGCCGGTGACACTCTCAGCCCGGACAGGAAAGGAGTATCCGCCATCTAATGAGGCGTACACCTCAATGTTATACACACCGTTGACTTCGCTGTCCTTCAGGGTATAGAGCACCTCGATAAGGTTGCCCGGCAGCACCTTGAAGTCCACCTGGCTGATGGACTGGGCTGCCAGGCCGGTCCAGGATAAAGTGATAAGCAGGATTAATATTCGCATTTGGCCCTTATAGACCGACCGTCATGCACAATGGTTGCCCGAAATATAGATAATCGTGCCGCCCGAACCCATTGTTTTCCTATCTTTTGAGATTGATCACATAAAATTGGTTCAATGGACCAACACCAGCTTCAGATGTGCGGTCTGATTGCCGGCCCGCAGTTCCGCCATATACGGCCCGGAGGCTACCGGGCTGCCCCGGTTGTCGCGGCCATCCCAGCCGACTGTGTACTGGCCGGCATACTGCTGCTCTGAGATCAAGGTACGCACCTTGCGGCCCATGGCGTCGAAAATGGTAATCACCACCTGAGAATAGCGGGGCACGATATACTGAATCCTGGTGCGCTCGCTGAAGGGATTGGGATAACTGGGGCCGATGTCCAGGAGCAGCTGCTGCGGCACGAACTCCACTGGTGATCGCAGTGATTCCAACATCAGCGGCAACGTATCGCCGGAGGTGGTTTGACCTTGGGCATCGCGAGCCAGCACCGTCCAGAAGTAAACCCCGGTGGAATCGAAATTAGCACTCAGCCGGTTCGTAAAACCGGCGGGCCGCTCCCTGAGCACCTGTTGCCGGGCTGCGCCCAGCAGTTGCCAGGTATAGGTAATGCGGTCGCCCGGATCATGGTTGGCACTTGGTTGCCAATCGAAGGCCAGCAGGGTGTCTTCGCCCGCGAATACCAGCCGGTGTTCCCATTCGGTGATCAGCGGCCCGTTAAGAGTGAAGGCCCCGGGCGGATCGTCCACCGGCGCCACCACCAGGTTGAATTCACTGCTCCCGGTGGCGCCTGAAAGGTCGATGACCGTCAACCGGATGAACAGCTCTCCTGACCAGTTCCGGGCGGGAGTTATCAGCGTGCCTAGCCCGGTCTGCCGGAAGGTGAGGGGCAACGCCCCGCCCCCCACAGCGGCAAATTGCAGGGTGAGGTTCTCCGGTGGGTCGTCCACATCTGTAATAAACGCCCGCCAGCTGATAAAGCGCTCGCGGTCCTCCACCAAATCCAGGTCGGGCAGGGGGGCCACTTGCGGGGAGTCGTTGACCGCCACCACCGTCACCTGGAACAGGTCGAAAATCGCGGCGCTGGTGTCGGCGGCGTCCCGGGCGGTCACCACGAATGAGCGGCTGCCGAACCAATCGGGCTTTACCGATAGCAGCAACTCCCCCCGGCGGTTTTCCAGGCGGACAAAATTGTCCCCGGCCGTATTATATATATGGTAAGAGGTGGTCACCGGCTCCAATGTTTCATCCGGATCATAGAAAAGATGCTCCAAGCGGCCTAAAATCAATGGGGTTTGGTCTTCGCGGATCACCAGGTCGGCCAACGGCATCACCAGCCGGGGCAGATCATTCACCGGGGTAATCCTCAGGCGGAAGGTGTCGCTAACCGTTTGGCCGATTTCGTTCACCGCCTTGACCACCACGTCACCCGCGCCGTGGTAATTGGGGGTGGTAGCCACCGTCAGACGTTCATCCTTGGTTACCGTCACTGTAACAGCGGGGCCGAAATCGTGAGAGTAACTGTAAGTTACCCGGTGGTTGGGATCGTGGAAAATATCACCCAGGCCGGCCACCGTTACCGGTCCGGGAAAATCTTCCTGCCGGGTGATGTCTGGCAGCCGGCCCACCCGCAGCAGGGGGCGGTCCAGGCCCCGGCCGGCCAGGACTAGCCTCGCCTGGTGCGTAAGGCCCGCCGCTTTGTAGCTGATCACCAGGGTGTCCCGAAAGTCGACCATCTCCATGGGCCGAAAGTACAGGGGGATAGCCAGGCGCCCTCCGGGGCGAACCACCAACTGTAGGGGCGGCACGGAAAAGGTGGCCTTACCGCTGGTTACATACGGCTGCAAATCCAGGGGGACCAGGCCCCGGTTGATCACTTGGACCGGCAGCATGGTGGTCTCCATCACCGGCTGATCAAGGAACCAGAGGGTATCCCCGGCGGGGGCCAACGGCAATGCCACGTCGGCGGTAACGGTAAAGGTTATCCCGGGGTCAGAGTGGCTTTCGTCCCGATAGCTATCATCAACTACCTGGCGGTAGTGCACTTCCCGGGCCAGAGCTCCCGGCCGACGGGCCAACAGACGCAGCGCCAGCTCTACCTGTTGCTTAGGCTGGAAAATCACCTGATCGGGTAGGGAGAGTAAAGCCAGTGAATCGGCCCCGGCCGGTGACGAGCCGGTGGGCTCAGTGGGCAGGCGTAACTGGAGCGTCACCTTCTGCCTGGAGCGGTTGCGCAGCAGCACCCGGGGATAGTATTCGCTGCCGGCGTAGATGCGGCCCAAACTCAAAGTATCGGTTTGGAGCACTATCGGCGAGAGGGCCACACCAGCCGTAAAGATATGCTCCCGGCCCTCAATTTTATCCACCTGGAACGGCAGGATGATTGCGGCGGCCAGGGTATCCGCTGTACGTGGCATCCAGGAGACGGTCAAGTTAGTGACTTTCCCTGGAGCCAACACGGGGGGCAGTGAGGTGAGCTCCATATCTGGTGGGAGCTCCGGCCGGCCGGAGAAAAATATGGCTTGCCGCCCGCGGTTTTTCAGCGAGACGCGCTGGGTATATCTGAAACCGGTGAAAACATGGGACCATTGCACCTCAGGGGGGACTACCAGCAGCGGCGATTGCGGGATACAGAGTACCGACACTACCAGGGTATCAACCACACCGAACAGTGGTGCTCGCCAGGGGAAGGCCAGTTGCAGCCGGTGGGTATCCAGATCGGCCTGGGTGAAGCTCACCGGGAAGCGCACGAACTGTCCCGGAAGCAGTTGCTGGGGGGCCAGCCCCACCTGGATCGCGGCGGGAGCCAGGACCGGGCCCAGGTGAATGGTCCCATCACCAAGGTTGGCCAGATCCATGAATAGTGTGCGCGATTCACCTGGGAGCAGGAGCTCGAAAAACAGTTGCTCCAGGCTCGGGCTCAATTCCGGGCCGGGTACATAAACCGGCGCCTCCCCGGGCCCATCTAAAGTGTCCGGCCCTATGATGACTTGACC
>JADFMC010000110.1 GCA_022564085.1 Fidelibacterota bacterium
AATAACTGCCCAGGTCAATCGGTAATCCTATAGCACAGGGCGGAGATGGCATACTGAACTCTTCGCCCTTTTTCTCCCTTATAATCGTCGCTTTTCTGGCGGCCGGCTTGATTTTTCCCGGTTGTGCCGGCCGGCGGGGGCCGGATGAACCTATGTTTCCGGCTTTCCAGGACTTTCCCGGCGCCCCAAGCGATCTGACGGTTGATGTTGAAACTGCCGTGCTGCAGTCACCTTACGGCCTGCTACTGGATACCCACTCCGCTCGACCGGGGCATCTGGCAACCTATGTGCAGCCTCTCCCCCTGGCCGCCCTGGAAGCGCTGGCAGCGCCAGGCCGTTCCGCCTTGCGGGGCAAGAAATTGCGGGCCACCCTGCAATTGGTGATAACGATCAGTTTAGCACCGGGCAATTCCGCTACTACCAGGGTCCGAGTGGAACCGATCTATAGGGTTTATTTAAGCCTCTGGAGAGACCGCCGCCAGTGGATTGAATGGCGGTCCAACGGCACCTTGGAGCGCCTGCTGCTCAAGGCTATCACCGATCTGCACGAGACAGCCGGCCACTAAAAAGTAGGCAGGCCCCCATTCCGTAAGGAGATGGAGGCCTGTTGGGGGGGGTAGGAAATATCTGGGAAGTTTGTTGGATTGTATCTCGGAAATTATTTGTGCTATTTTTGGTTAAACACCGGGCTACTCGAACGTGACATGGTTTCTTATGAACATTTCCGGAGCTAATTCACCGCTGGCCAGCAACTCCAGGTCGGAACGGTCAAACGTGATGAAAACAAAACTAGTATTGTCCCCGTAAGGTGGAATGACTACCCGGAAATGATCCACTTCGGGCGGCATATACTTCCTGATGGTAGCGATATCGTCCAATGCCAGCCACAGCGCCTCGTCCAGGCTCCCGTAATTCCACGGCATGGTGTAACTAAACTCGGTGGGGTCGGTGATTTCCAGTGGCTCGTCAACCGGAACTACG
Organism: Fidelibacterota bacterium; assembly: GCA_022564085.1. GTDB lineage: Bacteria > Fidelibacterota > Marinisomatia > SCGC-AAA003-L08 > TS1B11 > JACZSB01. Next base: position 982 of record JADFMC010000110.1, read on the forward strand.
GCGCGGGCCAGGAGCAGGGCCGATATAATGGGGATAAATATGGCGGTGGCGATCTTCATGGTTAGTTTGCCTGGTGGTCCTCAGAATTTCTTTTGGTTATTGTGTTCATATCGTCGGTTAGACATCACGCGATCAACAAAGGTTGCCAATAATCGCAGTAGCCGCTAATTTTTTTTGGCGAAGAGTTAAAAGAAGCAGTCAAGGTTGACTCCCTCAACTTGAGGTAGTTGTTTTTTAGAGGCTGGGAGGTCTCAGTTAGCTTCGAGCCGGCCGTCTAAATCTTCTATCAAGGCATCGGAAGGCGCGGTTGTGCGCTGGAGTCGGGAGGCCACCTTTTCCGTTCTCCGAAAGACCCGTAACAGGTTCAAGCCGGCCACTTTCTTCACTTCCTTCTCGGTGTATCCCCGACGCAGCAGTTCGGCTATCAGGTTCGGGTGGGCGGAGACGTCTTCTAAGCCCAGGGGGGTGATGCTGATCCCGTCGAAATCCGAGCCGATGCCAATATAGTCTATACCCGCCACCCGTTTTATGTAGTCTATGTGGTCCGCCACATCAGCTACGGTCACCCTGGGCTGGGGGTGCTTCCGTAGCCAGGACTCCGTCTCCAGCTGGACGCGAGCACTGTCCGCGGGGAACAGCGCCTCCAGTCGTGCTTTTTCCCCATCGAGGTCGGCGCTGAACAAGCGCACTTCCTCCGTGGTATAGGCTCCTACGAAGGTAACCATCACAATCCCTTTATTTTTACGTAACCGTTTAAGTATGTCGTCGGGCACGTTGCGGGGATGATGGGTCAAGCCGAAGGCCGAGGAGTGAGAGAAGATCACCGGCGCCGCAGTCACATCCAGGACAGCGTGCATGGTGGCGGCGGAGACGTGGGAGATATCCACCAGCATACCCAGCCGGTTCATCTCCCGGATGACTTCCCGGCCGAAAGGGGTCAAGCCGTCATGCTCGGGCGGCGCGGTGGCGGCGTCGGCCCAATCGAGGTTGGTCCAGTGGGTAATGGTCATGTAGCGGGCGCCGGCCCGATAGAGTTGTCGCAGGGCGGCCAGGGAGTTATCGATGGAGTGGCCCCCTTCCATGCCGATCAGGGAGGCCACCTTGCCCGCCCGGTGGATGCGGACGATGTCGTCCGCCGTCAGGGCCAGTTCCAGGTCGTCGGGATATTTGGCGATCAGACGGTGAACTACATCGATCTGCTCCAGTGTGGCCCGCACAGCGCCCGGGCCGCCCAGTTCGACGGGGATGTAGACAGACCAGAACTGGCCGCCCACCAGACCGGCCCGCAGGCGCGGGAGGTCGGTGTGCATCGGTTTGGGTAAGGCGGCGGTGCTGCGGGCCAAGTCGATCCGGTCCAGGTGGTTTTGCACTCGCTTGCGGTATTGCCAGGGCAGATCATTATGGCCATCGATCAAAGGTACTTCCTTTAGAATCCGCCTGGCCTGCTCCACCAATGCGACGGGAGGGGCCTGATATTCGCCAGCTGTTGTCTGGCGGCCATCCTGTTGGCCAGCGGATAAAGGGCCAAATACTAATATTATGGGGGGAAGTAATGCTCGAAAAATGATTAGACCTCGAGCGAGTGTGGGCAATATGCCAGGGCGGCCAAGTAGTGCCATTAAGTCTCCAGGTTGTGTGCCCGGCCGCGGTGTTACGGTCGTGCAGGGGCTAATCAATTGGCTTGAGTCACCGCTAAAAATAGATGCGGACTACGTTAGTTATCAAGCTGGAAAAAAAGCTGCAGCGTAATTGAAGCTGCCAAATGGGGCGTGATAACATTATATGAGCATATGAGCACTTAATAATATTTCGTATTGCTCACTGCCGCGTTTCATATTAGTGTATTTTTTTTCTCATGGGGCGGGTGCTGCACACAGCTCAGCTCAAATGCCATCCACAGGCCTGATTTTGCTGTTTTGGGGCCATTATTTGCCTTCGGGCGTTATTGGGTGGCGGCGGCACAAATTCCGGGCTTAAAATCGATAATCTGGGGGTTGTACGAAATATAAACATGCTAGAGCGCCGATAATTCGTGAATTTAGCCTTTGAAAGCGGGACGAGAGCAGGAATCAGGCTGGTTTTAATTTTTCGGCTGCCCTCATTTTTATAGGGCCATTATAACTCTAGGGCCATTGGATCGTCCTGGATAGGGCGCTTTCATTCCAGGCGGCATCCAGCGCTGAGACCGCTAAATAGCCGGGGGATGATAACTTCTGAGGCTCGATAACCCACTCCAGGCGTGGTCCGGCGGTTACGTGCACCAGATTTTGTCCTCTCGATCGATCTATAGGCTTGTTTTCGCTGAAATAGACGTTGAATCGTGCCACATCCTCAGCCTTGGGCGCTACCCAGGTGAGGGCTTCGCCCCGGCCTATGGCTGTCAGCAGTAGGGCCGAAGGGGGATCAGGCGCCTGCGGGTCTTTCCAGGCCATGGCCGGAATATTGGCCGGGGATCTAAAGCGCCCCGTGGCCAGCTGGGCCCAATGATCCTCCAGGCTACGGGCATCGAAGAAAGCCAGCCCGGGGAAGTTCTCACGGCGCAAGTCGTCGATCTGGCCCAACGCCTCGCTCCAGGTCAGGTCGCCGTCCTCCTGGTTATAGCGGTAGCTGCCGATGCCGGGGAACACGGGCCGCCCTATACTGTAACGCTCCCGCCACTCCCGCGAGCGCACCATGAACGGCTGGGTGCGGTGATTGCGGGGCCAGTAGATCATGGGGGTGATGAAATCAATCTTGCCCAGCTCGCTCCAGCGGCGGGGATCCTGATATACCTGGCTGTAGGCATTCCAGCCGGTCCCGAGATAGCTGCCGATGACCGCGGCGGAGAGCTTAATGCTGCTGTCGATGGCCGTGACCCCGTTATACAACCGGGCGATCAGTAGGGTGACCTGCTCCCGCTGCCAGTCGTCCCAGTCCAACGAATAGGGATTGCCGGCGGCCGAGTGGAAGCGGGCCAGGCTCAGGGAGTCGCGGGAGAGTCCTTTTGCCAGGGCCCAATCCGGGTAACGAACGTAATCCAGGTGGATCCCGTCCACATCATAGCGGGCGGCGATATCCTCCAACACGGCCAGTATGTGTTCCTGCACCTGGGGAATTCCCGGAGAGAAGGTGGTGTAGCCATCCGATAAGGCCACTGGTCGTCCGGTGGAGTCGGCCACCACCCATTCCGGATGAGCCGCCAACGGCGCCGGCGGAATTGCTTCCCGGGGGCCTGGTACCCTTCCAGGCGGGGTAGACGTTCACCCAGGCATGCAACTCCAGGCCGTGGGCCTGGGCGGCTTCGATAGCGAACTGCAGTGGGTCCCAGCCGGGGTCGGCCCCCAATGTGCCGGTTAGCAGGCTGCCCCACGGCTCCAGACCGGGCTGGTAATAAGCGTCCCCGCTGCCGCGCACCTGGAAAAAGAGGATGTTAAAGTTGGCCCGGGCGGCCTGCCGGACCACCTGGGTTATGTAGGCCTGGATGGAATCGGGATCATGGGTGGGGCTCACGCCACAGTAGTCGAAGCGCGATAGCCAGACCGCCCGGGCTTCCTTGCTCGAAGCGGGTGGCGGAGCCAAGGTGGCACAAGCCGCCAGGAAAACGGCCACCAGTACCCCGCACATAGCGGTAGTGGCTCGGTTGACTGGTCCTGGGTTGTGAATCATTGGTATTAGGGGGAAATTACCCTTTGGCGCGGCCTGGATGAACCATATAGCTTACGGTTGAGTCATGGACGGTCAAATCAGATTACCAGGGGAGGCCTTCATCCTGGCAGGCGGCGGCAGCCGGCGCTTCGGCAGCGACAAGGCCCGCTATGAGCTGCGTGGGCGGCCCATGATCCAGTGCATTGCGGACACCCTGGCAGCCAGCTGTGAACGAGTGACGGTGGTGGCCAAAGAGGCCGGGGCCTACGCCGACCTGGGCCTGAACACCGTAGCCGACCACTACAGTCAGCAGTCGCCGCTGTCCGGCGTGCTCACCGCCCTGGAACTGGCCGGTAGCGCCTGGGCTTTCATCTGCGCCTGCGACCTGCCGCAACTGACCGGGGAATTATGCCGCCGCCTGTGGCAACAGCGAGCCGGCTGGGGAGTGGTCCCCAGCACTGCCGGGCGGCTCCATCCGTTGGCGGCCTGGTACCACCGGGACAGCCTGCCACACCTGCTGGCCGCCTACCGGGAGGGACACTTCAGCCTGCGCCGCTCCCTCGAGCATCAGAAGTTCACCATAATTGAGTGGGACCAGCCGGAAATACTACTCAATCTAAACCGGCTTCCAGAGGGCGAATAGGGTTGGCGGGAAGATCCCATAACCTGAAGTAATACTTTAGGCGCCTGTAGCAACCTCTTGTATATTCGTTAGTTACCTTCATGTTAAATAGAAATTTGGGCATTTTGGCCATCAAGAGGTTTGCAATTACGACCGGCCTGACACACATGGCGCCAGCCCTTGGAACTAGCCGGCCAGCACCCTTTCCAGCAGTTGGGCGATGGTTAGGGGGGCGGCGCCCTCCAGGCGGTTGTTGATGAACACGTAGCCGGGAAATTCAGCTTGCAAAGCTGAATTCAGGTATTGCACTAGCGAATCACGCATCTCCAGTTGTGGTTTTTGAATGTGGGTATACGGGAAGAAGGCTTCCACTGCATCACCATATACAACTTGCGGCGGGGTCAACAGACGCATTACAAAGAATTCGGCGGTGCGGGAATCGGGCGCTTGCAACTGCTCGCCCAGGGGAGGCATCCAGCTCCAGGATGAGTATACGTGGGCCACGCCGTGCTTGCGCAGCAGGGTGAAATAGGTGGGGCCAAACAGCTGCCGGTTACGGATTTCAGTGGCGTACTGGTAGCCCGGCGGCAGGCCGCCCAGGAATTCATCCAACTGTCCCAGAAAACTACCGTCAGCTACCAGCTCCTTGGGCAGGACCGCGAACTGGAAGATGATGGGGCCCAGCTTGGAGCCCAGGGCCGACACCGGTTCTAAAAACTGCTCCACGAACAGCTGCCCATTGAGGAACTGGGGATTGAGCTCTCCCCCGCGCCGGCCGTAACGGGGATGAGTTGGGTATTTATAAACGGTGATTTCTTCGGTGGCCTTCAAGCCGAACTTGAAGTCCGGGGGCGTTAAGTCAGCCAGGCCGGCAATCATTTGGGGCGGGGGAAAGCGGTAGAAAGTGGAATCAACTCCCACGGCCGGAAAATAGCGGGCATATTCTCTCAGGCAGCGGGCCTGGAACGATTTTTTGCTGGGGTAGTGGTCATGGTAGATCATTCCCTGCCAGCCTTCGTACTTCCACGAGGAGGTGCCCAGGTAGATGGCATTGCGCTGGGCCAGCTCTATGGCCTGGGAGGAGACGGTGGGGGCTCCACTAGGGCTCACCAGGTTATCTGCAGCCAATTTATAGTTCACCTATTCGGGCGTTAACCGGTATCCCAGGATCTATCGCTGCCAAAAATGGCCTTCAGGGGAGTATTCGAAAATTCCTCATGGGGGCCATCAACCCGGTAGCCGTTCGCCGCCCCGGCATCCGGCACCAGGTGCCACCAGTAGACCACCACCTCGGCGCCCGGGTACCACTGGTAGATTAGCTCATAGGGCATGGAGCCGTTCCTGCCCGGCGGGATCCCCCGGCCACCGCACTGGACCGGGTGGTCGCACGGTTTCCACTTCATGAAGCGGGCCGCCCGGCGCTGCATGATAGTGAAATTCAGAGTATCGGTGGTGTTGTTGAATATTACAAGCTTCGACGCTCGCTGCTCGATGTAAATCGGCTGGTGCAGGCAGGAGCGCCCGAATAAACCGAATGCCAATCCCAGAACGAATGTGGCCAGACTTAATTTGCCTACCCCTTGGCGGAACAAGGTCCATTTGCGGGCCGCCTTTTCAATCATCCGGGAAGATTGGCACCAACGGGGTAGCGACAATCTTTTCTGTTAAGTCAGTGACCCGATAACCGTATTGCCCGGCGGCGTCGGAAATAAGGTGCCACCAATAGGTCGTTACATCGACGCCAGGCAGCCAATGATAGATATGGATATATTGCAGGCGAGCCGATAGCCCCGGTCGGGCGATATTCCCCG
>JADFMC010000111.1 GCA_022564085.1 Fidelibacterota bacterium
GGCCCTGCTCCAGCAAAACCGGCTGGGCCTAGCGGCCGGCAGCAAGGTCGTGGTTTGCCTGTCAGGACGGGGCGATAAGGATGTGCAGACCGTGGCCCGGGCGCTGGGCAAGGAACTGCCATGAGGCGTATCCCCCAGGTGATGGCCGCCCCCGGCAAGAAGCTGGTACCGTTTTTCACCGCCGGCTATCCGCAATTGGAGAGCACCGTGCCGTTGGTGCTGGCTGCGGAAAAGGCCGGAGCGCAGCTGGTGGAGTTGGGCATGCCCTTCTCCGACCCGCTGGCGGATGGCCCTGTGATCCAGCAGAGCAGCCAGACAGCATTGGAAAACGGTGTGACCGTCCCCTGGATTCTGAAGACTGTGGCGCGCATTCGGGAGCAATCGCAGATCCCCATTATCCTCATGGGCTATATCAATCCCATCCGGCGGATGGGGGCGGCCCGCTTCCTGGAAGAGGCCGCCGGGGCCGGCGTGGATGGGCTGATCATACCCGACCTGCCGCCGGAAGAAGACCCGGTATTCTTTGAGCAGGCCCGGAATGCGGGGCTCAGCACCATCTTCCTGGTGGCCCCCAATACCGGAAGCGAGCGCATGGTCCATCTTGGGCGGGAAGCCGGGGACCTGCTTTACGCCGTATCAATCATGGGTGTCAGCGGCACGGCCTTGAGCGCCCGGCAAGACCTCACAGACTACTTGAAGCGTGTCCGGCTCAACGCGAATGTGCCATTTGTTGTGGGTTTTGGGATCGCCACACCGCAGGATGTGCGCCGGGTAGGTAGCCTGGCCGACGGTGTGGTGGTGGGCAGTGCGCTTTTGCAACGGTTAGCCCAGGCCAGCGATCCGCCGGCTGAGGCCTACACTTATCTGCATTCACTGGCGGCCGCGCTGCCATAGACAAGGAAGATCAACACCAATTATGGCCCAAAAGAAAGTGAAAATCGCCATACAGGGAGCCGAAGGAAGTTTCTGCGAGGAAGCGGCCCTCGATTTCTGCCAGCGGCATAATATGGGCGACTACCAGATGCTTTACCTGATCACCGCCGAAAAAGTGATGGAAGCGGTGGAACAGGAAGCGGCTGGATTAGGCATCCTGGCCATGGAGAATGCTCAGGGTGGAGTGGTAATCGAGAGCATGTACGCCCTGGCCCGGCACAGTTGCGAAATAGTGGAGATGTTCCATATCCAGGTGGAACAGTGTCTGCTGGGCCGGCCCGGTCTAACCATGGGGGATGTCACCCAGATCCACTCCCATCCACAGGCTTTGCGCCAATGCCGCAACTACCTGGCGGACCACTTCTGGACCCGCCCCTTGGTTGATGAGGAGGACACCGCCGTGGCCGCCAAGCGACTGGCCGATGGTGAATTACCCTCGACTGCGGCGGTAGTGGGCAGCGGGTTGTGTGCCGAGCTGTATAACCTGGTAGTCCTGACCGAGGGAATTCAAGACCTAAAAAATAACCTGACTTTATTTTTGGGAGTCAAAAAATGACCCCGGGCAAACCGGCCCCATTGGTAGGTATCATCGGTTTCGGCCGCTTCGGCCCGGTGCTCGCTCGCATGCTGACCCCGGTCCACCAGGTGCTGGTGTACGATAATGCGGATGTCAGCCGGCTGGCCAGTGATGCGGGAGTCCGGGCGGTATCATGGCAGGAGGTTACCACCGCTGAAACTATCTTCGTAGCAGTACCTATCCGGCACTTCAAAGAGGCGGTGGCGCGCCTGAAAACAGCCGTACGGCCAGGCGCCACAGTGATCGATGTCTGTTCGGTCAAGGTCTACCCCGCCACGGTGATGCGGGAACATTTCGCTCCTGAGATCACTACCATCGCCACCCACCCTCTGTTCGGCCCCGACTCCAGCCGGGAAGGCTTTTCCGGATTGAAACTGATGATGGCGCCGGTTTCCCCCCGTAGTGAAACTTTCACCTATTGGGAACGCTATTTCAAGGGGCTGGAGCTCGAAATTCTGGTAATGACGCCAGAAGAACACGACCGGTTGGCAGCTATCAGCCAGGGGATCACCCACTTCCTGGGCCGGGTGTTGGAACAATTCGGGATTACCCCCACAGCCATCGACACCGAGGGTTTCGTGGACTTGCAGGCGGTGGTGGAACAAACCTGCCACGACACCTTGGAACTGTTTCAGGATTTGCAGAACTTCAACCCCTACACCATGGGTATGGTGGATGATCTTTTAGCTGCGGTGGAGCAGGTGAAACAGAAAATTCAACGGAGAGACTAAATGTTGGTAATTATGGATCCTCGCGCTACGGAGGCGGAGATCGCCCGTGTCAAGGAGCGGATCAAGGAGCTGGGATATCAAGCACATCCCATTCCGGGGGCCAATCAGTTGGCCATCGGCGTAACCGGCAACCAGGGCACCGAGGACCGCATCTACCTAGAAGGTCTTCCCGGCGTAGTGCAGGTGATCAGAGTGACCAAGCCCTACAAGCTGGCCAGCCGCGACACCAAGCCGGAAAACACGATAGTGGATGTGCGCGGGGTAAAATTCGGGGCGGGCAACATTGTGATGATAGCCGGGCCCTGTGCGGTGGAGAGCCGGGAACAGACCCTGCGGATCGCCCAGCTCGTGGCGGACAGGGGCGCTTTAATGCTGCGAGGTGGCGCCTATAAGCCCCGTACATCGCCTTATGCATTCCAGGGAATGGGCGAGCAGGGGCTGGAAATTCTGGCCGAAGCTCGAGAGAAAACCGGCTTGCCGGTGGTAACCGAGGTTGTGGATCCCGCCGATGCCCCCTTGGTGGCCCAGTATGCCGATATGCTCCAGATCGGTACCCGCAACATGCAGAACTTTACGCTTCTGAAAGAAGTAGGTAAATTGGGGTTGCCGGTATTGATGAAAAGGGGAATGAGCGCCAATCTTGATGAAACTCTCATGTCGATCGAGTATCTGATGTCCCACGGCAGTAAAGCGGTGGTGGTGTGCGAACGGGGTGTGCGCACCTTCGGCAACCACTCTCGTAATACCCTTGACGTGAGCATAATCCCAGCCTTTAAGAGAGTGAGTCATCTGCCGATCATTGTGGACCCGAGCCATGCCGGCGGCCATAGGTATTCCGTAGTACCGCTGGCCCTGGCCGGAGTGGGGGCCGGCGCGGACGGGTTACTGGTGGACGTTCACGACGATCCCGACCATGCGCTGGTGGACGGACCACAGGCTCTGCTGCCGGACGATTTCAAGGAACTGATGGCGGTCCTGGGTCGTATTGCTGAGGCCCTCGGGAAATCGCTGGGATCGCCGCCGGCTGTGGACAGCGAGAGATCCTGACCTGATGAAAATATCCCTTCCCGGCGACAAGTCTATCTCGCACAGGGCCCTGATGCTGGCGGCTATCGCCGATGGCGTCAGCGAGCTGCGTAACCTGTCGCGCGGTGTGGATGTCACCAGCACCCGAGATTGCCTGGCCCAATGCGGCATCGAGTTTACAGATAAAAAAGGTGTGGTCCTGGTCAATGGGCAAGGTGGATCTTTTTCACAGCCGTCCGATGACCTGGATGCCGGTAATTCCGGCACTACCGCCCGGCTGCTGATGGGATTGCTGGTGGGCCGGGGAATTAAGGCCCGCCTGGTGGGCGACGTTTCCCTGTCACGCCGTCCTATGGCCCGGGTGGTGGAGCCGTTGCGGCAGCTAGGCGCGCAGATGGAAATATCCGCCCGGCAGACCTTACCGGTGGTTATCGGGCCGTCGCAGCTGGGAACGCTGGACTATACTATGCCCATGGCCAGCGCCCAGGTAAAATCCGCCCTGCTGTTGGCGGGGCTGGTCAGTGAGGGAGGCGTCCGGGTGACCGAGCCGGTGGCCACCCGCAACCATACCGAACTGATGCTGGAGGCGTTGGGCGTCGATATCAAAGTTGCCGGCCATGAAATTACCATCGGGGCCGGTGTTCAGGGATTCAACAGTTTTGAACTGGACATACCTGGCGATCTATCTTCGGCCGCGTTCCCTGCCGCTCTGGCCACCCTGGTGCCGGATAGGGACGTTACTTTCCCCGGCTTGCTACTCAATCCCTCCAGATTAGGATTCTTCCGGGCTTTGAAGCGCATGGGGGCCCGGGTTGATTGGACCGTCGAAAAACGAGTGCTGGGGGAGGAAGTGGGCCGCCTGCGGGTAAGATCATCCACCCTTAAAGGCATCACAATCCGGGGTGATGAAATACCCACCCTGATCGACGAAATTCCCATCCTGGCAATTCTGGCCTGTAGCGCCCAGGGCGAGACGGTGATCTGGGATGCCGGTGAATTACGGCTAAAGGAATGTGACCGGATCAAGGCGATCGTGGAGAACCTGCGTAGGATGGGGGCCCGGGTACAGGAACTATCCGACGGGTTCCGGATCCTGGGATCCTCCCGTCTGCGGGGAGCCACCATCACTACCCATTCTGATCATCGCATAGCCATGGCTTTCACCGTGGCCGGGAAGATCACCCGGGAGAAAACCACCATCGACGACCCTGATTGCGTGGAAATATCTTTCCCGGGCTATCATAAACTCATCAGCCGGATAAAAGCATGAAAACTCTAGCGGTAATTGGTTTCCCCCTGAAGCACACCCTCAGCCCGCTGCTGCACAATCACCTATTTGGTCTGCTGGGGATCGACGCCCGGTACCAGGCACTGGAAACAGCCGCCGAGGATCTGGAGCAGGTAGCGATGCGGCTGCGCGCCGGCGACCTGGATGGTCTTAATATCACCCGGCCGCACAAGATCGCCTTTCGCGAGTACCTGGACCAGGTGGCGCCGGAGGCCGCTATCGCCGGGGCGGTAAATTGTGTGTCCGTCGACCAAGCGGGGTTGCGCGGCCATAACACCGACTTGGCCGGTATTGCGCAGGCCTTCGAGGTAGCCGGCCACGATTGCTCCGGTGAGCAAGTCCTGTTGCTGGGCGCCGGGGGAGCCGCCCGGGCTGCGGCAGTTGCTTTGCACCGCATGGACGTGGCCGGGATAACAGTAGCTGCCCGGCGTTTGACCGCGGCGGAGGAGCTGATAGCAGCTCTGCCGGCCACACACCATCCAGCCGATTTCCAGGCGATAGAATTGACTCCCCACCTGGACTCACGGCCGTTCGGACTGCTGGTGAATGCCACACCGGTGGGCCAGTGGCCTCGGGTGGATGAAGCCCTGGTAGGCGACGGACAATTGCAGCGGGGGCAGGTGGTGTTCGATATGGTCTATAATCCTGTTGATACCTTGTTGCTTCAGCGGGCTCGCTCGGTGGGGTGCCGGGTGATATCCGGCCTGGACATGTTCGTGGGACAGGCCCTGGCCTCCATGGAACTGTGGTTTCCCGGCAGCACCGGTTTTGGCAGCGGCTCGCTGCAACCAGGCATCGATCTGGCCGCCCTGAAGGAGCTATTGCGCGCGGGCATCTTGGAATCCACTGGCCGGTCGCAGACGGCCGAAACGCCTGAGGCCTCGGTATGATGCGCAGCCTGCGTTGGCTCACAGCGGGGGAATCCCACGGCCAGGGGCTGGTGGGCATTCTCGAGGGTCTACCCGCCGGCCTGGAAATCGATAGCGACTATATCGCCGAGCAACTGGCCCGCCGGCAACGGGGCCACGGTCGTAGCCGCCGAATGAAAATCGAGCAGGACCGGGCCGAGATTATCTCCGGCGTGCGGCATGGTCTGACTTTAGGCTCCCCCGTGGCTCTGATGATTCCTAACAAGGACTGGGTAAATTGGCGCGGACGCATGTCTGTTGAGCCCCCAAAGAAGGCGGTCCAGCCGGTGACCTTACCCCGTCCGGGGCATGCCGACCTGGCCGGCGTGCTGAAGTACGGTTTCAGCGATATCCGCAACGTCTTGGAACGGGCCAGCGCTCGGGAAACAGCCATGCGGGTGGCACTGGGCTCCCTGGCCCGGCGGCTGCTGGTTGAGCTGGGCATACAAGTGGGCAGCCGGGTGGTGGCGATCCATACGGCGCTGGACGAGCAGCCCTGGCCCGGCGAACTATCCCCGGAAGGCGTCAACGCCCGGGCTGATCAGTCTCCGGTGCGCTGCCTGGATAATGCAGTGGAGAAACAGATGGTGGCGGCTATTGACAACGCCCGGCAGGCTGGCGACAGCGTGGGGGGCGTGTTCGAGGTGGTGGCCACCGGGTTGCCTTACGGGCTGGGCAGCTACGGCCAGTGGGACTTGAAATTGCGTTCGCGTTTGGCCGAGGCGGTCATATCGATCAACGCCATCCAGGGGGTGGAGGTGGGGCTGGGGTTCGCCAGCTGCCAACGGTTGGGCAGCCAGTACCACGATGAGATATTGCCAGCCGGTCCAGGCCGGGTGCTGCGTCCCACCAATAACGCCGGTGGTATGGAAGCCGGCATCAGCAACGCTCAGCCGCTGATGCTCAGGGCGGTGATGAAGCCCATTCCTACCCTGGTCAAACCACTGCGCTCTGTTGATATTGCCACGGGCGAAGCGGGCCTGGCCCACCAGGAACGCACCGATTCGTGCGCGGTGCCGGCCGCCTCGGTGGTGGCCGAGAGCATGGTCTGCCTGGTGGTGGCCGATGCCATGCTGGAGAAATTCGGCGGTGACAGCCTGGAGCAGTTGCGGGCGCACATGGAATCCTCCGCTAAATATTAGGGCCGACAACGGTGTCTACGGACGGACCGGCAAATATCTGCCTGGTAGGCCTCATGGGCAGCGGTAAATCTACGGTGGCCCCCCTACTGGCGGACAGGTTGGGCAGGGAGCATATTGACCTGGATAAAGAGATCGCCCTGCGGCTGGGGCGTACTATCATGATAATTTTCGCCGACCAGGGGGAGGAATCTTTCCGGCGGGAGGAGCAAGTGGTTTTGCAGTACTTTTGCAACCGGGACGGCCTGGTTATCGACTGTGGAGGTGGGGTAGTATTGGCTGCCGGCAATCGGTCTCGCCTGAAAGACCACTTCACCGTCTACCTTCAGACCACGCCACAGACCCTGGCGCTCCGGGTGGGTTCAGCCGCCGGGCGGCCTCTACTTCAGGGGGCCGAGCCGATCAAGGATCAACTGGCAGCCTT
>JADFMC010000112.1 GCA_022564085.1 Fidelibacterota bacterium
GAATCCAGAGCGTTCAGTGCGTGACGCTGTTGATACATTCCCAGAAGCTGAACGTGAGTTGGTGCAGCAGACATATGACTTCATTGACGAAACCGCTGAGACGTACCTGCGTCCGGCACTGGACTATCTAGGCATCAATGCTGACGAGGCGCTGATTGACGGGTATGCCCCTCATCTGTTTGTAGAACGGGTAGGTGCAAAGCCTGGTGGGAAGGGTGGCGGACCGAGTACCCGCTTCCCCCACCGCGAAGACCAAGGCACATTGCTTGATGTTCTGGAGCGGCGTACCGATCTTGACCTCCAGTATTGGGACATCACCGAGATGGCCGCACAGCATAGGATTGACGCACAGAGCTTCGCAGGGACGGTAGAGGCCATCAAGTACCTACGAGCCAACAACCTGATGAAGCCTAAGGGAACCGCAGGCACGGCGGGCTGGAAGTCTCCCGATCTACCCGCGTTCCGCATGGGCTCTAAGATGCAGGACTTTGTTGTTCACCCTGAAGCGGTGAGGTCACTGGAGGCGATGTTCTCCCCCTCCGTTTTTAAGACGGTGGGAGTGCTCAAGGTGGCCGAGGCAGTGAGAGATACGGCCTTCAAGGTGAAGGTGTTCGGCGGTGCGTTCCAGGCGATTGACTTCTCCTTCCGGTCCATCGGGCGTGGGTTTATTGAGACGCTTAGGGAACTCTCTCCGATACGTGGGGCGCGGGGCGGCAAAGGTGTCCGTGTCACCCTGCCTAATGTCCCTGGTGCGGCTAATGTTCTCAGGCGTTCGCTCTTCTCACCGATTACTGCCGTTGCTCGTGCTGCTCTCCCGGCCCTCGATAGGCGCATCGTCAATCTCCAGAATAACAATCCGATCTACCGTGTGTTTGTCAGGCGGGGCCACGGCGCTGGGATTGATCCTTCTATCGGGCAAGACGCTGTTAAGGGAACGTTGGGGAAGCTGGTCCCACAGACCGTTGGGGGCAAGCAGATACCTGGTGCGGACTGGGTACAGAACGTGCTGGACTTCATGTCTGGTGACGCATACGGGAGATACCATTCTCAGATGCTGGATCAGGGTTTGTTTGTTACCTGGCAGAAGCACGTTGACGCACTTGGAGATAACGCTACTCTACGCCGTATCAAGGACATGGACGTGAACGGCGCCATCAAGGCAATAGAGGCAGACCCAGAAATTATGAAGGCCGTGGATGCTGCGGTGGAGGAGAACAACGTGTTCTTCTCTAGCGTCCAGCACTGGCAGTCAGCAATCCAGAACCCTCACGTCAAGGATGCTATGCGATTTGTGTTCTTTGCTACTGGTGAACTGGAGGGGCTGATAAGGATGCCGTTCCAGGCTCCTGCTGGGTTTGCTGGGGTGATTGGGACTACTGTTATCGCGGCGGAGTTGCTGAATAGGAAGTTCACTGGTGAGTGGCTAGACCCCAGCCAGCTTTTGCCGTATGACCCAGAGAGCGGCGGATACAACACGCGCTTCTTGCGTCCCGAACTACCAGATAATTTCCGTGGCCCGAACGGGGAAAAGCAGTTCCTTGACCTGCTGGGCCAACTGGATGACGGAGCTTACCTGGACCCCGAATCAGCCCTGGATCCATTCCAGCAGCAGATGGCGGTCCGCAACCTGATCACAGTTGGTCCCCAGGCGGTACAGCTGGAAGCATTTTACGAAACCGACAGCCGCTTCCTATTCCCTGAGTGGATCAACCGCCAGGTGCGCGAGGGGATGAGCCTGGGCAAGAACGCCCTGCGGCTGTCCGATCTGGTCAGTGTGGAAACGGAGATCGATTCCGGTGTTTACGAAGTTCTGCTTTCGGAAATGGGCAGCGAAGTCACACCCAAGAGGATCGGCCAGGGCGGGGAGTTCCCCACCGTGGAAATCAAGACCGGCGAGCAGACCATCAAGCTCAGCAAATACGGTATCGCCCTGGCAGCTTCCTACGAGGCCATCCGCCGGGTGAAGGCCCCCATCTTTGCGGCCACCCTGCGCAAAATCGGCTTCTACATGGGCCGCCAGATGGTGGATGACGCCATCACCGCACTGGTGAACGGCACCGGCAACAATGACGCCGCAGCGGTAGACCAGGTGGCTGTAACCGGCACTCTGGACTACAGCGACCTGATAACCTTCGACTTGAACTTCGACCCGTTCGAGTCGGACTATTGGGTAGCGCCCAAGGATGTGATCAAAACCATCCTGAATATGGTGGAGTTCAAGGACCCGCAATCCGGGTTTAACTACCAGCAGACCGGTGATCTGATCAGTCCCCTGGGCAACATTCTGCGCCGGTACGACGGCACCTTGCTGTCCACCGACCGCCTGGTGGGTTTCATGCACGACTTCGCCATCGAGAAGGTGACCGAGCGCAACGCCAGCCTGGTGGAGGTGGAGCGGATCATCAACAAACAGATCGAAGGGACGGCCATATCCGAAATGGTGGGCTTTGCCAAGATCGACAAGGACGCCACCCGCGTATTGGATATTTCCTTCTAACTGTCCTGGGCCGGCGCCGGGCGAGAGGCTCCTGTGATCCGTGGTTGAAGGAGCCTCCGCCGGCCGGTCATTTGTCCCGTAGCAAGTTCAGCAAAGGAGTTTCCCATGGCCGAAAAAACAATAGCCGTCAAGTTGGCAGCCAGGCTGGAGGCGGAGGGCCGCGGTTTCTGCGATCCCAGCGAGCCTCGCAATGGCGAGATAATCACTGCCCGCAACTACGGTTCCGGCGGTTATCTGCGGGTGCACCCCAGCGGCTTCGTCCAGGCCCTGATTCAATCGGGCGCCTTGATCAAAGTGAGTGTCAGCAGTCGCGAGGCAACCCCTGAGACAGGTCCGGATCCAGGTGGCCGGAAGGATTCGCCGGCCCGCGGAGGGCGCAGAAGCCGCCGGACCGGGAGGCGGGAAGAATGATATCAGACGGCGCCCATGTACGCGCACTGGGGGGGCTGCCCGGCAGTTTCGACGATACTATCCTGGGAAATTTTTTCGGTCCGGCGGCCCTGAGGTTGCAGGAATGGGTGGGGGCAGCCGCTTACGATGATGCGGAGCAGGGCACCCCCAGCGACCCGGACCGGGCGGCGGCCCTGAAGGACGCGGAGGCCTACCTGGTGCTCTATTTCGCCGCGCCCCGCATGAACATGGTGATGGCTGACGGCGGGATCGTCACTTACAGGATCGACGGCACCTCAGCGGACGAATTTACTTTTCTGAAACCTCAGCAGCTGGAAGAGCTGCGCCAGGTGTGGCTACGGGACGCGGTCAGCGCCTGCCGGCCGTACATTATCCAGGCCGGGGTGACCGTGGGAGTGTCGCCGGCCGCCGATGACAAAACATAACGAGGAGATACCGAGATGGCATTAATGAGCAAGCCGACAGATGACCCGAAAGTCAGCCGCTGGTGGTGGCGCCCTTTGCGGACCTGGGTCTATGGCCTGGTGGACCCCCTCTGGGCAGCATTCCGGGGGGAGAACAGCGATGATATTGCCCTGAGCAACGTAACCAGCATTAACGGTGTTTCGTCAACGGAGCTGACAGTGCTGGACGGCCTGACGGCCACCACCGCCGAGCTAAACCTGCTGGCAGGGTTGACCGCCACCTCAGCCGAGCTTAATAAAGCCGACCGTAGCGCGTCCGATGGCCTGGCCGAAGCATCCCGCAATCTGGTACTGGACGCTAATAGGGACTTGCTAGGCAAGCGCTTCGACATCAACCAAAGCCTCTTAGAAGCCATTGCCGGCGGCCCTTCTCTGTGGTTCAACGGCACGGACGATTATGTAGAGCGGGATGTGCAGGTTGTAAGCGGATATCCATTTGTCCTGCTGGCTGTATTCCGAACCGATACAACGGTGACGAATATTCTGGTCTCGCTCATGGATAAGAGTGTCCACAATATACAGTTCTATTTGCGGATTGCATCATTCGGGACCGTGGAAATAGGTGCTCGTAACACTACCAACCAATCGGTGACCTCCACAGAAACATACAACGATGGGAAAACTCATACGGCCCTGGCAATCTTTAGATCGGCAACAGACCGGGAGCTGTTCGTTGATGGAGCCAGCGTGGCCAGCGATACGGCTTCGGTGATCTATCCCAGCAGTGTGGACAGGTATTCCGTAGGCCGGTTCGGGGACGCCTCGCCCGACCAATATTTCAAGGGGGAGATATTTCTGGCCCAAGTCTTTGACCGGGGCTTGACGGCCGATGAAGTGAAGGCCTATTCCTCCGGCGCCTTGCCGGACTATAGTGAAATAGGTGCTGCCGATACCGACCTGGTGGCCAACGGCGACGACTGGACCGGGGCCACCGGCTCCACCCCGCCCAACAGCTGGAGCGACTCGGGCAGCGCCAGCGTCACCTACATCCTCCGGGACAACACCGGCGTGGCCAATATGGATGACAAGGTGCTGGAGATCGATGTCAGCGGCTCCGGTTCCAAGACCTTATCTCAAGGGGTATTCCAGACCGGCAAGCGCTATCGGGTAACCTTTGCCTACCGCAACCTGGACGGGTCCGGGGGCGCTACCAAGGTCACCTTTGGCAGCCCCGCCAACAGCGCTACGCTGCAGAACACCACTATCGCGGGCGACGGCATCGTCTTCACGCAGGATGTGTTGGCCGACGGCCCGGACCTGGCCTTTGAAGTGACCACGGATGGCGCGTTGCAGATTGACGACGTTCAGGTAGTGCAGATCGGCTGTGTATTGGCGCTCAGGCCCGGGGGCATCGGCCATTTACAGTGGCAGGACGCCGGTGGCAACGAGCTACATGGGACTGTGACCGGCGCGCAGCCCGGCCGTCTGCCAATCGATCACGTTGAGCGATATATTAGAAAAGGTATAACCGCCGATACCACACTCACCGCAGTAGTTCCGGCCGGTTACCGGATTCGCAGCATTATTGTAGAGGAAACGGCCGGCAACGCCATCACCGGCGGGCTGAAGATTGGCACCAGCGCCGGCGGCGCCCAGGTGGTTAACGCCCAGGCGGTAGGGGCCAGCGCCCTGGTGGATTGTGCCCTGGGCGCCCGACTGTTCAGCTTGACCACTGCCCAGACGCTGTATGTTGAGGATGTGACCGCCTGGAACAGCGCCAGCATCGATCTATACCTGGAAATGGAAAGGATCAAGTAGGGTTAAAGACCGGGTACCCGGATCGGCTTTTCCCAAGCGATCTATTCCCACGGCCCGAATTATTTGAACCATCTGCCGGCCCCTCCGTCCCGCATTAAGACTGCTTCTGACCCACCTCAAACCCGCAACTAATCCCACCTCCCCCACCATATCGCGGAGGGTCCCGGCCGGTTCAAGTTAAATGTTCCGGCTAGGGGACAAAAAACCGGTGCGCCTTCAATCTAAGGTGTGGGATTTCATTTTACCGCAGTTGCGTTCGGGGTGTGTGTCCGTGAGTGTCATCGGCAGTTCGCTATGAGCCCCGGTAGTCCTACTTTTGCGCCTGGTTGGGGCCGTCCCTCTGTCTAGGCAAAATTTTTTGGCCGTGTCCGTCAACTCTTCTTGCTTACCGGCGCTAGCATTTTGATTTCCCATAATCGAACCTGCAATATCCGGTAGCAAAAATCGCCTAAAAACTGTTGTCTGCCTGGTGTGTAAATTGGAGGCACAGGCACAGACCTCTGATAATGGGAATACTGCGATCTATAAATGGTGCGATGAGGCGGCAGGCCCTGTGTATGCTGGTCATTCTGGCCACTGCGGCCGTTAGCGCCCAGCCTAGTCCACCCCGTACCGAACACTTCCGCGATGAAGACGCATTCAAACGGGGCATCAGCCTGTTTCCCTTCGAGATACATGACGCCGGCTACCTGAAAGTCACCTACGACGGCCAACGATTCGTACAGGTGATGGCCTGGTATACCGCCGGTGATTCGCTGCTGAAAACTCGCACCTACGAGTACTGGCCGGACGACCTCTCCGTCAAGCGCATGCTGGAGCTGACGCCCGACAGCGTCGTGGTGCGGGAGCTGTTGTTCGGCGATGAGGTGCGCTCCCGCCGGTTTATCGAGTATGTCTACGGCGTCGAGTTTGTGACTGATTTCCGGGACCGCTTCACCGAGGTGTTCTACGATACCGCCAGGGCCACGGTAGCCTTCAAGATCATGAGCACCCGCGGGAACCTGATCGGCGCTATCTTTTTAGACTACGACAGCCTGGGCTACCTGACCAATGAAACCTGGTTTCAGGGGGAGGAGATGCGGCGGGTGCGGGAGTTCCGCTACATTTTCCATCGGGATAGCGGTGAGCAGGAGGTGATCGAGCGGGGCCGGGAGGGGCAGGTGGTCAGCCACGTGCGGATCAAGACCAACCCTCATCAGCGGATACCGGTTGCCGGGCTGGGGGTCGGGGTGGAACAGCTGCTGGATGGCTCGTCGCCGTCGCCGATAGAGGCCCCACTCGATACGGTCGGTACCCAGCCGTAAGCTCCAGAGGGGTTGTCCCGGCCGAACCCGGCCCGATGATCCCGGAATCCAGCCCGGAGCATAAATTTTTTGCAGGTCGAGCTGGTTAACGGTATACTGGACTTTACCGGATTGCGGCCCGTAGATTGGAACCGGTTTAAAGTATGCTCAAAATTTCAGGTACCAAGGAGTGTTTCATGTTAAAGCATAAGTGTGTTTGCCTCACTGTGGCCGGCTTGTTATTGGCAGGGGGGCTTAGTGGGCAGAACCCGCCGCCCGCTAACCTGGTGACCATTCCCACCGCCGGGACCCTGCAGAGGGGCGAATATGAGATTGAAATCCTCATGCAGACCGGCGGCGGAATCCTGGGCCGGTTGGGGGTCGGCTTCTCCGACCGGTTCTCGTTGGGGATGAGCTACGGGGTCAATCAGTTCATCGGCGATGCCCAGCCCAGCCTTAACCGCCTGATGCCCGAAGCCCAGCTCAAATATCGTTTCCTGGATGAAACCTACACCCTGCCGGCCATGGCCCTGGGGGTGGACACCCAGGGGCGGGGCAAGTTCTGGGAGGCCGAGATAGATGTCGATTCGC
>JADFMC010000113.1 GCA_022564085.1 Fidelibacterota bacterium
CCAGTACTCTGAATTGTTTTCAATGTCCGCCAAGTCGCGTACCCTGGCCCGCGGCCGGAATAATGACTGCAACCTGTCCGGAAGGGTTCATAACGCTGCTGAAAATTCTACGATCACCTATTCAGGTGGCCTGATCAGGAAGCCAAACGACTAGTTAGAGAATCAGCATCGCGTCTCCAAAAGAAAACAACCGATACTTATCCTTTTTCGCCGTTTTGTAGGCCTCGATCATGAAATCATACCCTGCAAATGCGGCTACAAGCATCATGAGGGTGCTTCTTGGCATGTGGAAATTGGTGATCAGGCGCTCGGTGATGTGAAAATCATACTGCGGATAGATGAATTTGTCGGTCCAGCCGATGTTGGCTTTCAGCGTGTATGCGGCTGACAGGCTGGACTCAATTGCTCTGACGACGGTTGTGCCGACTGCCGTAACCGTATTCGTCGCAGACTTCAGTGCGATGTTCGAGCGTTCGGCGACCGCTGGCGTAACATGGTAGAACTCTGAATCCATGCGGTGTTTGGTGAGATCTTCTACCTCGACCGGCCGGAACGTACCGAGCCCGATGTGGAGTGTGACAGGAAGAATGTCGACTCCTTTGTTTTTCAGCTCATTCACGAGAGGCATCGTGAAGTGCAACCCGGCCGTCGGAGCCGCCACTGCGCCGCGCTCTTCCGCAAACAGGGTTTGATATCTCTCCTTATCCTCGGGTTCAACGTCTCTCTTCAAATAGGGGGGAATCGGTGTTTCACCTATCTCATCGATTTTGGCATAAAGATCTTCATTGGATCCCTCAAACACGAAGCGAATAGTTCGCCCTCGCGAAGTTGTGTTGTCAATCACCTCTGCGATCAGGCCATTCTCGAAGTAGAGCTTATTTCCGATCCGAATTTTTCGAGCAGGGTCGACGATCACGTCCCACAGCCGGCTTTCAGGATTCAATTCCCGAAGAAGAAAGACCTCTATACGAGCACCCGTTTTTTCTTTATTTCCGAAGAGACGAGCTGGAAACACCTTCGTGTTGTTAACCAGCATCACGTCACCTTTGGTAAAATAATCTGGCAGATCGCTGAATGGTTTGTGTTCAATCGTCTGTTCCGCTCGATTGAGAACCATCAGGCGACACGAGTCTCGGGGTTCGACCGGATATTTGGCGACTAGGTTTTTCGGATATTCGTACTCGAAAGAAGTGAGCTTCATGCGGGCCTTACCGGGCATGGTTCGAAAGGGATGGTTGCATGATTTGTCGGCTGCAGAGGGCAGTCATATCGTGAGTTGACAAATCGACGCAAAGACCGCAAATATAAGTCCGTTTCTGCCTGACTCAAAACGAACATCCTGTTGAGTCGGGCGATCTGCAAAGGATTTATCTTCCAGGCGCCGCGGCAATCCCCGGCCCAGATAGCTGTCTAGGCCGCTTGGGACTGGAAACAGGACTTGAACAAGGAAAACGACATTGGTACTATGTATTCGTGCGACAGATACTTCTGATCATATTGCCAGTGGTGCTGATTGCCGCCTGTGACCACGGGCTTCAGCCTCCTGCGGACGCCGGCATCGGCCGTATCCACCGCCCAGCTCTGGAGGAAGTAGTACAGCTTGGCGTCCAGCAGCCCCTGCACATAGGCCCTTTTCAGCGGCTGGCGGTACTCGGGATATTCCGCCGTGAGACGGTCGATCCGCTGCCAGTCGTAGCCGTTCCACAACAGCCTGGTAGTCTGAGAGGGAGCCCAGGCCGCCAGGCATAATATTGCCAGGATGACCCGCATCATTAGCGGAAACGTGTCGGAGTCGAACCGACCATCCATCTCTCGACGGATCGACAGTTTTGAAGACTGCGGCGCCCACCAGGGTCGCATACGCTTCCTAAATTAATCAACCTGCTGGACCAACGATTCCAGCCCGTAATCCCGTTCCAGCATTTTACCAAGGCGCTGGGCCGCTGCCCGGGTGGCGAAACCGGACACGATCACCGCGTACAGTGTGCGCTCCTTGGAGGTATATCTGCGGATAAACACCTCGTAATTTAAGGATTCCAACAGGTCCTGTTGCCGCAGGGCGTTTTCCCGGCGGCTATAGACCCCTACCTGAAGTTGGAACCGTGGACCGCTTTTCCCCTCGGCAGGCGAAGCCCGTCCGCGGGTGGAACGGACAGCCTTATCGTCCGGCAGCACCACCACTTTTCCGGCCTGCAAGTCGAATTTAATCTCCGGGTATTTGCGGGCAAACACCTGGGCATAAAATAAGGCCGTGTCCCGGTCACCGGAAACCAGCAGTGCATTCAAAAATAATCTGATACTCGAATGCACCAGATCGGAACGGGGATAGTGCACGGCAATCCGCTTGAGCTGCTGGGCGGCCTGAATGTAGAGCCCCCGGGAATAGAGAAATTCACCGATCTTCAGCAACGCATCATCGGCATAAGGGTTAGTGGGATAAAGTTGTACGACCTTATTGAACAACCCCACCGCCGCATCGCCGTCCAGCATCACTAATCCCTCGAGAAATAGCACCGCGCCGTCATTGGGGTGCTGTTTTTTCAGGGCCGGCAGCGCCTGCTGCACTTCTTCCACCCGGCCCTGGTAAGCCAAGTTGATATAGTGGGCGATGGTCTGCCCGCTAGCCTCAGCCGCTGCCAGACAAAACGATAGTAGCAGTAGACCGCTAGGCCAGTTTTTCCAGAGGATCACTATCGGGGATAAGCCAGCTCATCAGGGAGGCTTGCTGCCCCTCCCGGCCGGCCAGATCTTGGGCGTTACTGCGGATGGAATCAATCAACCGGTCCAACTCCGGCAACAGGTTTTCTTCCGAGCCTCGCCGGTATTTCAGTTTCAGCCGGATCGCGTTGATCAGCGGGTCGTCGGCTGCGCTCTGGGGAATAGTGGCCAGCAGCTGCTCGGCCTGATCCAGTTCCCCCTTTCGCACGTAAAAATTTGCCAGGGCCGCTATCCCATCCAGGTTCTGGGGATTCTTGTCCAACACCTTCCGCAGGAAGGGACCAACGTCATCGAAACGCTGCAGGAAGTAAAGGGCTTCCTCCACCCGATGCAGGACCCGGTAGGTGTCCAGAGGAGATAATTCCACGAAGGATGACCAGTGCGCCACCGCCTGTGGGTAAAGTTTCCCGATCTTGCGATTCAACTCCCCCTGCCGGCGTTCATCAATGGGTCCCCGGGAAGAGTCTTCCACGGTGGTCAATTCCCGGCGGTAACCGGCAACTTCATCGGCGAATGACTCCGCCAGGTAGTAATGGGCCGGTGAGAAACCCTGATCGATCTTGAGGGCTTGCTGATAGTGGGAGCGCACTGTCTCCGGCGGGTCGTTCCGGCGGCGGTCATATCCCTGCCGGAAACGGCACAACGCCTGGAGCAGGGGATCCTCCTTCTGCTTGGCTTTCTGCCAGCGGGCCAGATATTTACCCACCGAGACCCAGTCTCCCAACTGCCGGTGGAATTTCACCAGGTGACGCAGGGCCCAGGTGTTGCGCTTGTCCAATTTTAATACGGCCCGGCCCCATTCTACGGCCTTGGCCGGTTGTCCCAGGGCACTATAGTCCAGGGCTAGATTCTTGTAGAGCTCCAGCCGGTCGTAGGATGAAAGTACGGTGCGGGCCTTGAGACTTTCGTGCAGCTTCAACGCCTTGTCCGCCACCCCGCCTAACCGCAATACCTGGCCCATCTTGAGATAGGCCGCCACCTGGTCGGTATCCCTCTCGATCACCCCTTTGAAGCACTTATAGGCCTGCTTCAAATCGCCCCGCAACAGGTGATCCAGTCCTTCGGTATACAGGCTTTGGGGGTCGCGCCGCCGTCTAGGCCGGATGATAACTACCGCCGCTACCAATGCTACCGCCAGTACGATGACGACAATAATTATGGGATCGGGCATGGGGACTATTTTTCCGGCTGGGGAGGAGCGTCCCCGGAGGGGAGGGCGGGACCATCCGGGGTGATGGCGATCTCTTCCGACTCCTGGAAGACCTCATCATCCAGTCCCGAGTGGCGCAGGTTGTTGATCTCGGTACGCAGCTTCTTGAGCTGCTTGTTCTGCTTACTGATGGTCAGTTGATGTTCCATGATCTGCAGTAGCCCGATCATAAATCCCAGTAGAATACCCAGTGAAATAGTGATCACCAGTGCGGTGGAGAGACTGACATCCTGGTACACCTTGCCCGGCATGAGCCAGATATTTACCACCTGCTTGGCATTCATACTCAGCATTACCGCCAGTCCCAGGATAATGAACAGCAGAATCAGTATCTTAAGCAACCGCATGATAATCCTCCGGCGTATTCACCAGCTGTCCTTTCAAGGCCACACCGAATGAACCGTCAAGATGCACCTGGATAAAATCCTTAATTCTGGCCGATCCCTTATCGAACACCACCCACTTGTTGCCGTCAGTTCGGCCGGCCCACTGGGCGGCGGACTTCTTGCTCTGCTTCTCCACCAACACTTCCACCACCCGGCCCACCAGGGCCAAATTACGCGCCAGGCCGATTGACTTTTGCAATACCAGCAGCTCCTCCAACCGGGTTTGCTTCTCGGTTTCAGGAACCTGGTCCTCATATTCGGCGGCCTTGGTACCGGTGCGCAATGAATACTTGAAGGTGAAGGCGCTGTCGAACTGCACCACTCGCATAACTTCCAGAGTCTTCTCGAAATCTTCCGGGGTTTCACCGGGGAAACCGACGATTATATCGGTGCTGATGCTGCAGCCCGGCATAACCTCCCGGATGCGCTGTGCCAGGGCTACGAACTGGTCCCTGGTATAGGTGCGGTTCATGCGCCTCAGGACCCTATCAGCACCGGCTTGCAGCGGCAGGTGGATCGATTTGCAAATATTTTGGTGCCCGGCCATCACCTGGAGCATCCGCTCGTCAACATCCGAAGGATGGGGCGAGGTGAACCTTATCCGCCTGAGTCCCGGTACAGCTGCCACGGCCTGCAACAGTTCCGGAAACCTGTGCTCCTCGTGGCGGTAAGAATTAACATTCTGCCCCAGGAGAGTCACTTCGGGAAACCCCTGCCGGACTGCTTCGGTGGCCTCGGCCACGATACCATCCAGTGAGCGGCTGCGCTCCCGTCCCCTGGTAAAGGGTACGATACAGAAGGTGCAGAACTTGTCGCACCCCCGCATGATGGAAATCCAGGCATTGATGCCCCCCGCTCGGGAAGGGAACAGATCATCGTAAACTTCGAACCGCGATAGCCGGGTATCCACTATGTGCTGGGGATCGTGCTGCCGCCGGGCAATTATTTCGGGCAACCGCCGGTAGCGATCCGGACCCAACACAAAGTCAATATACGGTTTTGATTCCAGCAGGTGGTCCCCCAGGTTTTGGGCCATACACCCCAGCACACCTATGAGCACCGCCGGGTCTTTCCGCTTGATCTGCGCAAAACGCCCCAACCGGCTCTGGGCTGTCGCCTCGGCCTTGTCCCGTATGGCGCAGGTATTCAACAGGATCAGTTGGGCGTTGAGCGGATCAGAGGTCCGTTGGTACCCGCAGCCGGCAAGCAGACCGGCTACCAGCTCCGAATCGGCCACGTTCATCTGGCAACCGTATGTCTCTAGGAAGTAGCGCATCAGTGTTATTGGCGGCTGCTCCAATTAGAAGGAACGACCCCGGATAAGTTAATCATTCCCGGCCGGTAACTGGTAAGGGTGAAAGGTGATGTTACTTAAAAGTAATTTGCGGGATTCTGGGGCCGGTTGTAATGCCGTACTTCGTAGTGCAGGTGAGGCGCGGTGGAACGGCCTGTATTGCCCGAACGCCCGATCAGTTCACCCCGCTTCACCAGTTGGCCCGGTTCGACCTCGAATGTGCGCAGGTGGCCGTAGAGGGTCTTGAAGCCGTTGCCGTGGTCAATTTTGATATATAGCCCCAGATTGCGGTCGAAGCGGGTGGTCAAGATTTTGCCGTCTGCTGTGGCGTGAACCCTGGTGCCGGTGTCCGCCGTGATGTCCAGGCCGTGATGAAACTCCCGCTTGCGGGAGTAGGGGTGGCGCCGCTGGCCGAAGCGGCTGGAATAGTGCCCGCTCTTGATGGGCGCAATGGATGGCGTCCGCCGTAGCCGGGCCAGGTCGTCCTTGATGGTATCCCGCAATTGTTCGTAACTGATCTGCTCCAGCTTCAGTTCGCGAGCCAGGGCGTCCAGCTTGGTTGTCAGGGCCGCCAGCCCCCGATCTGAGGTGGGCAGCAGGTAATCCATATTGGTGCTGATTTCCTCCATACTGCCTCCGATACCCACCTGGCGAATTTCATCAGGGATACTAGGCAGATTGGCGTGCGCCCGGAGGTCCTCGTCCATATCGGACAGGACAGAGATCTCGCGCTCCAGGGTACCGATCCTCTGTTCGA
Source organism: Fidelibacterota bacterium (assembly GCA_022564085.1). Classification (GTDB taxonomy): domain Bacteria; phylum Fidelibacterota; class Marinisomatia; order SCGC-AAA003-L08; family TS1B11; genus JACZSB01. The sequence continues at coordinate 6,366 of JADFMC010000113.1, forward strand.
AATCCTGGACCAGCACATAGAGAGCGGCATTGTCCCGGCGCAACTTGGCTACCCGGTGGCTGTGGGCTGTTTCCAGCAATAGCTGCGCCCCCAAATAGAGGAGTAACGGTGTCATTACTACTGCGGCTAACAGCAGTTTGAGGGCCCTGCGACCGGGGATCTCAAACTGGTGTAATCCGGAGCGCCCCTCATGAAGAATGAGCAGCTTCAGGTTATCCGAGCCGATGGATGAAATAATTCTGCCTATCTTGGAACTTCGTAACCTCATGGATTTGTCTATTTTACCAAATCTTGACCGGTTTTGGCAACATAAAGATTGCTCCCCAACGCACTTCCGAATAAAGTGTGATCAGTGTCGCATGCCGGCTGGTCTGTGGGCAGCTCAACCGAGCCATTCTGCCCACGCAACAGCCGCGACTGGCGCTGGAACCCAATTTGTGATCCAGACGGCAACAACGGAGTGCTCACGGTCACACTCCCATGGTGGCAGCTCCAAGCGCCTATTTCTCAGCCGCATTACCGGTGCCCTTGCTGCCCCCGCCGGACGCTTTCGACCGGGGCCGGCCACCTTTGGCTTTACCGTTACCGGCTGCCTTTGGCTTCCCTTTAGCGGCTTTGGCGGGGCTCCCA
>JADFMC010000114.1 GCA_022564085.1 Fidelibacterota bacterium
ACCGGCGGGGCGGCCTGCTGCCAGAGGGTGTAGCGCAGTGAGGGGCTGGTAATATTTTTGCTGGCCTCAAAATCGTCAATATAGGCCACGCCCAGCGGATTAGGATCGGGGATCACCTGGGCCAATTCCCCTTCGATACGGAACTTGCTGACGGCATCCGTTTCGAGCAACGGTAGACGATCGATTAACCGGGTAATGAACGGAGTTTCCCGGGCAAAACGGCCGTTGATGTCCCAGAGCATGTTTTGTATCGGTTCGGAGCCCACATCGACCCGGTCATCGACTATAGACTGGTTATAATACAGGCCGGTGAGTCCCAGGAACGAATTCTCTCCCAGATCCAGCTCGGCCCGGGTTCCCAGCATCACCCGCTTGTCGAATGAGAACAGAATGTTATCCTCGTACTCGATGGTGACCTCCGGGTTGGAGTAGGTGGCCATGGCGGCTTCAAGGATGGTGAGTGTGCCGGTCATTTCATCGATTTTATAGTCTTTGTCCCGGGTCAGCGGAACGCCGTTGATGAACACCGTCTCACTGCCGGGTACCCAGTTAAATCCCAGGTTGAAGACAGAGGCGCCGCGGCTGGTCTGCTGGATTTCAATATCGAAACGGGATTCGTTGTTCTTAGCATTGGTGTCTTTAGGCTTGTAATAGATGGCCGGTACGTTGAATACCGAATCATTATTGGCATCCTCGTGAAATTGGTCCCCATCGGGCGTGGTCTCGATCAGTTTGTTTCCGGGGGAAAAGTAATCGTGCTCCCCATCGGCTTCCATCCGGTCGAATCGAAAGTCCCCGTCCAGGTCTTCCAGCTCGTAGCCGTAGATTTCCTTTAGGGCGGGATGGCTGGTGGCCAAGCCGGCCGTGTTGATGATATCGCGGGCTGCCGGCCTGGAAAAGGTAGTATCACGGACATAGACGAAGGGCAACAGGGCCGGGAAATGCAGCTCGCCCAGACTCAGATTAACGATGCTGGGGTTGTCCACATCGACGGAATCATCAAAGCCGGGGTTCTGATTGCTGTCCCACTGGTCCAGACCGAATATCCGCAGGTAGTTTTCGCCACTGGAAAAACGAGCTTCAGCGCCGGTGTCGCCTTTACGGTCAACAATTCGAACGTGGAATCCCTGGCGCCGAATATTAATGCCCCCCAGACTATAGACATTCTTGAACTCCAGCGCCCAGGTGGGGTAAGTGGAGGTCTGGCCGCGGTCCTTGATCAGTTTCAAATTGATATCAACGGTATCAGCCACCTCAAAGAACAAATCTCCCACCGTGCTATCGATGGCCACCGAATCAGCGCTCACTTGCCGCCCGAGGCTATAGGCGATAGCGATAATGTCGTTGTCACTGGCCGACATGGCCAGGCGTATCCACCCCAGCTGGGCGTCAAATGTATAGTCCCTGCCCAGTTCCAGGCGCATAAAGTGGGCCTCGGCCTTATCATCGTTAAGGAATTCCGGTCGGCCAGGGTCAATATAGGCGATACCGGGATAGGTATCGGATTGCTCCACGCTGGAGCGATAGACCTCCAACCAGCCCACTACCCGGTCCGATCTGTAGGTGTGGCGGCCCAGGTCATCAAGGGGGTAATAGGAGTTCCGGAATTGGGTGTCTAAGAAAAAATAGCGGCCTTTGAGATAGTGTTGATCACTGACCACGAAGGCTTCGCCCAACGCGTTGGACTTGGTCGATTTCCGGGAGCGCTCAATGGATGCCACCGATGTAAGGCTGAGGGGCCCGAACTGGGTGACCGCCTTGAGTCCGAACAGGCCACTGCTCTTGCCGCCGCTCCCGGTGGCGAACTGGGTCCCTGGCAAGGAGAGGGAAATGTTGCCGGCATCGATGCTCTTGAGTATGGCGTCCTCTTCGCCGCGGTAGGCGATTTTCATGTCGTTTTCCCACTCGAAATCGTTCTCGCTATCCTGATGTACCAGTATGGATACGCGGTCTCCGATAGTGCCTTCGATATCGAACCGTTGGGTCTGGTCGACATCAAGTTGCCAATTTTTGTTGGCCCGGAAATTGGTGAGGCTCTTGGACTGGTCCTTGAACACCATTCCGCCCTTGATGGCCACGTTGCCGGTGACACTGAGCGCCACCCTCTGGCCGGCGATATCCGCGCCGATCAGTTCCAGGGTGCGTCGCCCTCGGCGGCGATCCTGTAAATCGGTGGTGAAGGACCGGCTCAGCCGCCGGCGCAATTCCACTCGCCAATTGTATTGGATCCTTTGTGGAATGTACCATTCCAGTTGTACCGTGCCGGAGACTTTCAACGGGGTGCCGTCATGGTCCTCATAGAAAGTAATATATTTGCCGGTTTGATCGATCTCGGACCAGGTCTCCAAATCCCGTGATATAATTTTCAACATGCTCGGGGCCCGCCAGTGAACCGACGCCGCTTGCTCCGCGACCAACGACTGCATGGTCTCAAGGGAATCCTGCTTGATAAAGGCGGAGATAGCTGCTAAGGTGGCGCTATCCGGTTTGGTTTCAGTCCAACCGATAAGTTGCAGACCGGGGGAAGGGGCCGGCGGTAGCGGCCCGGCAATAGTAGCGGCCAGGCGGTCGGGGAGTTGTAGCTGCCAGGTACGCACGGAATCGCCGTCGGCTCCCGTCAATATTTGGGAGCCGATAATAATCAGCGCAATGAGCCCTCCTAGCACCCGATGTCGTAACACCTGCCAGTTCCTAGTTACTTAAACCACGTAACAAAAACCGGTAACAGAGGTGCCTAAGCTTTGGTCTCCTCGAGAAGGTTAGTGCTGAAAGTATGGTCGAGCTGGCGACACAGGGCCTCAAAGGCGATCGCGCGGTGAGAGCGGGCCTGTTTTTGGGCCAGCGGCATCTGGGCAAAGGTACGTGTTTCGCCGTCGGGCTGGAAAACCGGGTCGTATCCAAAACCGGCCGTGCCCCGGGACCTGGTGGTGATGGTGCCGGGCACAGTCCCTTCGGCCGTTAGCTCCCCGTGGGCATCCACAAAGGCGGCGCAAGTGCTGAAGCGGGCGGTGCGTTGAGCCGGCGGCAGCCCTTTAAGCAGTGCCATCAGTTTAGCTACATTCTCCTCGTAGCTGGCGTTGGGACCGGCAAACCGGGCGGTATAAACTCCCGGGGCGCCATCTAAGGCGTCCACCGCCAGGCCGGTATCATCGGCGATGGCCGGGAGCCCGGTAGCGGCGTGGACGGCCCGAGCCTTGAGCAGGGCGTTCTGCTCCAAAGTGGTACCGGTCTCCTCCACGGCGCCCAGGTCCGGGAAATCCCGCATACTCAACAAGTTTACCGGCAGATCTCTAAAAATAGCCTCGATCTCCTTAAATTTATCCCGGTTCCAGGTAGCCACCACCCACTTCACAGGTCTATCCGGTCGATATGCCCCACCACGGCCGCGTCCAAGGCGGTGAATTTACGGTCGAAGGGGAAGGACGCTTCCTTGGACGTGACATAGTAGACCAGTTCTCCAGCGCCGGCCTGCTGACTATCGGCCGCCACCAGGAAATCGCCCTGCGGCCGGGAGCCTGTAACCTCCATCGGTTGCAGGATCAGCAACTTTAGCCCCTCCAGGTCGGGCAGCTTGCGGGTGGCCCAGACTCTGCCGATTACTTTGGCAATCCTCATACCTCGGTAAATTCCGCCTGGTCAACAATCGCCATGATGACCGTGTCAACCGGTTTATTGTGGGTGGTGGAGGTTAGGCGGGCGGAGCTCCCCGAAGCGCACAACACCAACTCGCCGGCCCCGGCGCCCACGGCATCCACAGCGATGGCAAAATCGCTTTTTAGGCGCAACTTATCGTCCACCTTCTTCACGATCTGAAATTTCAAACCCTGTAGACTTTCTTCTTTCTTGGTAGCCCACACGGTCCCAACCACCCGTCCTAGGAACATAGTCAACCCTTTTTAATCAGTGCATTTAATGTTATGTCCATCAATCTGCCTTGTCAATGGGATTTGCAACCGGAGTGCCCGCTAAATATTAAACCTGTCTTCTACTAACGGCTAATCAGGGGCTACGTTCCGTTTTGCCTTACCACCGGCACTTTCCCCGCCCTTGGCGGGAACAAACGTGGCGCTCCCTCGCCGTGAGACTGAGAGGGGATGAGAGCTGCCCTAGTCCCGGGAATGCCTGGTGGTAAAGCAGCCGGCTCCACCTGTCGTTTTCTACATATCCCGATAGTTCAGTCCGCCAGCTGGCGGATCAGCAAGTTCCAGGCTCACACATTCAACTTGATGGGGAACTCCCGGAATCGCAACTCACTCGAATGCCGGCTTGGGCCTGGGTATGATACGCCTGAGGGCGGTAGGTCCCAGTGGTATCAGGCCACCGGGAGGTGCAGCCGGAACCGGGCGCCGGATTGGGCACCTCCATCCAGGATCAAATCGCCATCCATACGTTTGGCCAGCTCCAATGCCACCGTAAGCCCTAATCCGAGGCCGGGCGAGGATTCATGCTGCGGCAGGCGCGAGAACGGTTCGAAGACAGCCTCACGCTGCTCCTCTGGGATTCCGGGACCCTCATTTTCCAACTCGAAGCAGACCAGATGTTCTCCCTCCAACCAACAGCGGAGGGTAACCGTTGTGCCGGGAGTACTATATTTACTGGCGTTGTCAATCAGATTTCCAAGCACCTGCTCCACGGCGGTGGCATCGGCCATCACCAGGGGCAGGCCGGGGGCTATTTCCGTGACGAACTTGAGGTTACGCCGCTCCAGTATCAACCCCCAGGTATCATCCAATTGCTTAATGATCTGAAGCGGGTCCTCCGCTTCCTTGTTCATGACCCAGGTGCCGCTTTCGACCCGTGAGAGGTTTTCGATACCCTCAATCAAGTAGAGCAGATGATTTACGTTATGGTTAATGGCTTCGAGATACCGGGTTTGCTTCCCGGTCAGGTCACCGCCAAATCCTTCCGTGAACAGCTGCAGAAACTCCTTGATAACGGCCACCGGCGATTTTAGCTGGTGTCCGGCCTGGTTAAAGAATCTGCTCTTCCGCTTTTCCCGTGCAAGACTTTCGTCCGCCATCCGCAAGGCATGCAGCCACCGGAGGTATTTATCATATTTGGTTACGATATAGATCAGGTGCTCGAGACTAAAAGGCTTAGTCAGATAGTCGTCCACCTGGTTGGCAATGATATCATCCTGAAAATCCAGCTCCATTCCGGTCATGATAATGGCCACCAGGTCCGGTCGCAGCTCTTTGGCCCGCTTAACCAGGTCAAAGCCGTTGGAATCGGGTAGACTCAGATCAATGATGGCCAGATGGAATTCCCGTTCTCCCAACCGCTCCAGGGCAGTGGCCCCGTCGCAGGCCACCACTATGGAATAGCCATTATGCGAAAGCACCTCATCGAGGAAGGAACAGATGCTGGGTTCATCGTCCACCACCAGCACCGACAGCTGGAAATCGTGGTCCCGGGCGTTACTCATGTTGCCTTAAGGGGAAGTAAATAGCCAGGGTCAAACGTTCGCCATAGGCAGCAAGGTCCAGGTTTCCGCCGTGGTTGCGCAGCACCGGCAACAGCATCCCCAGCCCCAGGTCAGTGTCGTGATTGGGGCTTATTTGGTATGGATTAAGAAATTCCGTCAGATCCTCCTGCTCAAACATTGTAGTCTTGATCGTGAGTTGCAAGCGCAGATAGACTCCCGGCGTGCTATCCAGGACCATACCGGCCAGTTGTGCCGCATCCATCCACTGTGAGTCCAGCAGCAAGACGGCATCAACCGTGGCGGTTTCCTCTGCCAGTAAGCAGAGATTAGCCAGCAGGGAGCGCACAGACGGCTCCTCCACCAATATTGGTGGGCAGTCCCCCTGCGTAGTGACAGTCACCGTAAAGTTATGTTCAGCGGCCTGCCGGGCACATACTTCATTTGCCAGGGCGGACAGGTCCAGTTCAATCCGCATGGGAGACACTACGTGGAAGTAGGCCGTCAAACGGGTGTTCAGCCTGATCCCGGACTTTAGAGCATCTTTCATGGGCGGGAGGTATTTGCCTAAAACCTCCTTATCCAGCGAGCTTATATCCAACAGTGAAATATAGCCCTTGAACACACTGTAGTAATTGTTGGAATCGTGTACAATTTTCTGGATCAGCTTGCGCAGGGCGTGATCCTTCCGGCGTAGCACTTGGTTAAGGCTCGCCTCGGTTTCAACGGCGCTCATTTTTCCTTAGCCAAGATTAAATCCAGGTCCTTTGGTTTATGCCGGTGTATCTGCTGCATGTCAAGGATTTCATCTCGAATTTCCAGGAAGGCCGCCACGCACTGAGGATCAAAGTGCGTGCCGGCGGATTCCCGGATCAGTTCAAAAGCTTTTTCCGAGCTCCAAGCGGGCTTATAGACCCGCTGAGTGGTGAGGGCGTCATAGACATCGGCTACGGCAACCACACGGGCGGAGATGGGGATACCTTCTCCCGCCAAGCCCCTGGGATAGCCGCTGCCGTCCCATTTCTCGTGGTGCCCGCCAGCGATGGTGCAAGCCATCGCCAGCAGAGGATGGTCAGAGTCTCCCAGGATACTCTCGCCAATCAAGGTATGCTGCTGCATAATTTTTTTCTCTTCCGGGTCGAACGCGCCCGGTTTGAGCAGAATATTATCGGGGGTACCGATCTTGCCCACGTCATGCATGGGACTGGCATAGAGGATTGCATCGGTGAATTCATCGCCCATGCCGAGCTGCTGGGCGATGGCACTGGAGTAGGTGCTCATCCGCCAGATGTGGGCAGCAGTGTCGGCGTCTCGATATTCGGCGGCCGTGGAAAGGCGCCGGATGGTATCAAGGGAGGCATGGCGCAACTGATCATTGGCCGACTTCAACTGATCGAACGCCTGTCTCAAGTCGGCGGTGCGGGCAGCCACCTGTTCCTCCAGCTCGGTGGTGTAGCGGCGCATGTGTCTGCGGTAATCCCTGACCAGCAATAGGTTGCGCACCCGGGCCTGGAGCTCGCTTAAGTTCACCGGCTTGATCAGGAAGT
>JADFMC010000115.1 GCA_022564085.1 Fidelibacterota bacterium
AAGCTCGACCCCTCAACGCTCTGTGTGTAGCCCAGGTCGGTGCTGATTGCCAGATTCCGGTGAAAAAGACCTACCGGCCTACCCAGCGCCAGTCCTACACTCAAGTTGACATCTTTACCTGCAGTGATGCTCCAGGCTTCCCGGAACTGCTTGTCCCCGCCGAACAAGCTCCACTTGGCTGTGTTTGCCAATCCATTATGGGTCTCGCTCAAGTATTGGATGCGCAGCTTTGAGAGCCAGGGGCCGTTCATAATAACCGAGCCGCTGACGCCCTCAGTCTGGTACCAATCGTACCAGTCCTCGTGGATCAGTAAGGCGCCCAGGAAATTTTCCGTCGGCGTGACCCGCCAGATATCGTCGTTCTGCGGTTCCCGGTGTCCCTCCACCACCAGGGCCAACCGTTTGTTGAACAGATACTCGCCGATTGCCAGTCGGCCATACCATCGGGATGGTCCGAAAGCGTATCCCAGAAACCCGCGCACGGTCAGCCCCGGGATTCCCTCGGTGCCCGGGTCGAACGGCACGTATAGGGCCACCCCTTCGCTACGGTTATAGCGCAAGACCACGTCCTCGGGAACACCGAGATCGGGATGCACCCGGCTGTAGCCTCCGCGAAATTCCCAACCCTGCCAACCGTGGCGCCGATGGCCGTGGTGACGGTAATGGCGCCAATCGTCCTGGTCCTTCCAATCATCATCGTCCCAGTCGACTTGGTCCCGAGACCAGTCCAGGCGGGTTTCCTCGCCGAAGATCTCCTTGGCCTGTTTGCGGGAGAGACTCACCTTGCCCCGGTTGATCTCCACCACCTGGCCGGTGACTATGGCGTCCGGGTGGCGGACGATCCTGCCCCCCAGGGCGAAGATGCTGCCCTCAACCTCGGCAGTGGGCAGCAGCCTTACCTCACCGCCTAAAACCGTGATCCGCCCGGTGACCTTGCCCGCCACCGTCAGGTTACCACCCACCAGGCGCAGCGACCCGGACCGCACTTCCCCTTCCGGGATCAGCAAGTCGCTGAATATCTTGATCTCGCCAGTGGGATCCACATTAACCCGGCTGGTGTCCAGGCGGGTTGATGGCTCCCAGGCCCATAAGTGGCCGGTGACCATGAAGCAAATGATGAGCGCCCGGCCGGCAGCATTGAGTAGTCTTGTCATAGCTAATCCCTTCCACGCACGATCTCTATCGTGCCGCCAGTGGTTTCAATTTCAATGGTATGATATGGTTCATCCACCTTATAAATTCCTAAAGTGCTGCCATCCTCGTTCAGCAGATCCAGCTCCAGATTGCCTTCAAAGCGGTGGGCTGCATAGCGCGGGGAGTAGCCGTGTAGCCGGGCCTCCACCTGCACCGGCTGATCAGTATCGTAACTGACGTAAATATCGCCGCTGCCGGAAATTATTTTTGATTTCCGGTTGCCGGGATCCTCTAAGGTCATCTCTTCAATAATAATATCGCCGGCGTTGGTCTTGACCCGCACCAGGCCGGAGACCTGTTCCACCTGGACATCACCCCCGCGTGTAAAAATTACAAGGTCGCCATTGATGTAAGTCACGTCTACATCGCCCCCGGCTGTGGCTATTTCCAGATTGCCCACCATGTGACTAGCGGAGATATCGCCGCCTCTTGACATGACATTCACATCAGCCCTGACATTCTGCAGGTCAATATCCCCACCGCCGGTTTTGGCGGCCACTCGGTCGCCGGTGATGCTCCTCAGATCGATATCGCCGCCGCCGGTATTGATATCGAAACTACCTTCGCAGCTGATCATTTCTACATCCCCTGCGCCGGAGTTTACGGTGATTTGGCCCTTAGCGTGGCGGGCTTCCACGTCTCCGGCTCCGGTATTTAGTTCAATCCGGCCTTCAATGTAAACCGCGTCGATATCGCCGGCGCCGGTCCGGACCTCTATTTTCCCGCTGCAGTTGGAAAGCCCTATATCGCCACTGCCGGTTTTGACGAATAAATCGCCCACCAGGTCCGTCAGGTCCACGTCACCGGCATAAGCTTTAACCGCCACGCTGAAAGGCCGGGGTACCTGGACCAGATAATCGAAAGATATATTCCGCTGAAGCCGGCGTGTGGGAGTAAATCGGTAAGTGGCCGGGTCGTCGGAGGTCTCGATAATCAGGGCGCCGGTTGACCGGGCGATTATCTGCCAGGCTTCATCAGGGTTCGCGGCGCCCTTGACCCGAATTATTTCGCGTATTTCCAACCGCTCACCGTCAGTTCCCAATACCGTTATGTCTCCTTGCAAATCCTCCATGGTCAACGACCCGTGGGCCGCGGCGTGCAGCGTGTGGCTGATCACCGACTGGTACTTGCCGTGGATCCAGTCCGGCTGGGGCACCTGGGGTGACTCGGGCGTTGGTGGGACCACAGGCGCTCTTGGTGGCGCCGGGTCCTGGGCTGAGAGTGTCCAGGCGAGGAGCAATATGGCCGACAGCAGTTTTATCATTGCTGCGAATCCAGGCTTTCGTCGTACAGCCCTTCCGGCGCCTCGGAAAGCACCTGGTAGGCCTGGTAACGGACTGTTTCAATGGGGTCCATCCGGGACACCAGCAGCAGGGCCGACCGCACCGAGAGGTCGGTGAGGAAATATCTCATATTATCCACCGCGGCCCGGCGCACACCCTCGTTGGTATCTTCCAGCACAGTCTTTATCAGCGCGTCTTTCACCAACGGGTTCCGCACCCCCCGCAGGCTCTTGATCACCGAGATCCGTACTCCCGGATTATCGTCGGTCAACAGGGCCGAGACCAGGGCCATGATGGTCGATGCCTTCTCCCCCAGCCGGGAGCTGTTCCCCAGGATACGGGCCGATTGCAGCCGCTGGCCCGGGTTGGGGTCCTTCACCAGCACGTATTCCAGGGCCGCCAGGATATCTTCCCGCTCGGCGGAGCCGGTCAACTTAATCTTTTGGCCGGTAGATATTATCAGTTCGACCGGGTTGTCCGGGTCGTCGGAAAGCCCCACATCGATCCCCTTGACCTCCCCGGCGCGGATCATCTCCGCCAGATTCATCTGGGGAGCGCCGCTTTCACCACTGCCCGCCAGTGGAGCACCGGGCGCCGCCGGAGCCATTAGCAGGAATCGGCCCACCAGTATCCCTACCAGTGCCGCAGCGGCCAGTGCCATCGCCGGCCGGGCCGCCACCCACACATAGGGCAGCTCCTCCCACCACAGGCTCAGCCGTTCACCGATGCGGCCCAGCAGGTAGCGTTCCTCGGCCACTTCCAGGGCGCCCATCAGCCGATAGCGCTGGTCGGTCAACCACTGTTCATCGATTCGGTAAACAGGTTTGATCTTCGAGAACAACTCCTGGAGCTGATCATCGGTCATCAACGGATTTCGTGATACTCGTTTAGGCATAAGTTGCCAGGTCCTTACGAAGTTTGAGGGTCGCCCGGTGCAGGTAACGCTTGACCGTGCCATCGGTCAGACCCAACAAGTTAGCGATGTCTTTGATCTTGTGGCCCTGGTAGTAGCGCAATACAAACACGGTTTTCTGCTTCTGGGGCAAGGCGTCCACCCGGGCTAGAATCCGATTCTGTTGATCGCTGCGTTCCGGGCCGGTCTCGGTATAGGCGTCGTGGTAGCCCTCTTCCAGGCTAATGTTTTCCAGGTGGTGCCGCATTTTGCCGCTCCGATAACTGAAGCAGCTGTTGGTGGTGATCCGGTAGAGCCACGTATAAAAGTCGCTTTTGAACTCAAAAGTTTGGAGGTTCTTCCAGGCCTTGAGAAAGACCTCCTGGTAGACATCTTCGGCGTCCTCTTTATTTTTTAATAGCTGTAGGGCTAGAGTCATTATTCTTTCATCATACATTGCCACCAATTCATGAAAAGCTTTCTGGTCTCCCCGTTGGGAAGTCCTGATCAGTGTGACTGTTTTTTGGTCCACTGTTTCGTCTTACGCTTAGTTCGACTCGATTCGATGCTGATTGGTTGTCATGGATGACGCCGGAAACTAACGCCCCCCCATGACCTGGGTCAAGGGAGGGCGTCGAATTTTAAAAATAGGCGCATTGACACAAAATAAATGTAACCACAGGGTTTTACAAAAGTCCGCCAGCCGGCGGCTTTACTACCTGGCCTTTGGAATAACCGAAAAATGGAGGCTAGCTGGTTAGATGGAAAAATGCCCGGCGGGAGTATCTCATTGCGCCGGCATAAAGAGGCGGATGGAGTGGCGAAAAAGCCACACGGGATAATAGCCCAGGCTGTTTGATCGAAGTTTTAAAGCGCCGGCGAGCCGTCCCTGAAGGGGTATTTATCTAAATAGACGTTCCACTTGGTGTATCGCCAAAAAGCCGCCACACAATATTCTCGATATGCATTGGGAAAGTTTTCGCCGCTGTCGGTTACGTCAGGCGTATTGCTTCTTCCATCGAAGAAAAATACGGCCGTATAACTACCTTGGCTCCACAATTTTTTTCTGCCATATTCATCTATCTCATTCCATACCGCTTCGTTGTCCACAAATCCTTCCACCGCAATCGAGTAAACCCTCCGTTCGCTGCCCATTGCGCCCTGTTCCTTGAAATATCCGACTTCGGCCAACTCGAGTTCACCCTTTGCTGATTCGGTTGCCCCGGCGGCTATTTTTTGCCGAAAATATAAAATCGCCAGCAGCCCCAGCACAAATAATGCGATTTTCTTCATACGTTCCTCAAGGGGATGAGTGTCTGTCCCTTAGTTTACACAGCAACAAAAAGTAGGGGTTAAAATTTTCACCGGATGCGGAGGCCATGACACTGAACCTTGAACTCACCTGAGATTTTAATCCTAAAACCACCGGCAGGCAAGCGCTCATGAATCTGAATTTACCGGCAATCAGCACTGACCTCTCCCCGCAGCCAGGCTGCATTAGTCTGGCCAGATAGTGCTATCTGCGCCGGGCATGCTCAATTTTGATACAGTGGTCCATGACTACCAGCAGTCCGCCGTCCGAGGCCAGGCGCGCGGCCTCGTCATTGGCGATTCCCAATTGCAGCCATAGGGCTTTGGCGCCGATAGCCACCGCCTCCTCAGCGATAGGTGGGCAATGCTCAGGGCGGCGGAAGACGTCGACTAAGTCCACCGGCTCCGGGATGGCGGACAGGTCGGGGTAGCACTTGAGGCCCAGAATCTGCTCCTGGACCGGGTTCACCGGGATTATCTTATAACCCTGGTCCAGCAGATAGCGGGCCACATCGTGCGAGGCCCTTTCAGGCTTGGGCGACAGGCCCACCACGGCGATGGTGTGCATTTTCAAAATGCGATTGATAGTGTCATCAGTATCATTCAACAGCTGTTCTCCTTACTCCAGTTCGGTTCAATGTCACTCTTTCTTGAATAGATTGCTCAGGACGTAACCGGCGATGTCAGGATTCTCCTTCAGGCGCCTTTTAGAGTAATCGTACCAGGCTTCGCCGAAGGGCACATAAATACGCACCTTGAATCCCCGGCTTTGCAACTCCTGTAGTTTACCGCCCATGGGCACGCCATAGAGCACCTGGAACTCGAAGCGCTCCGGTGGCAGGCGCAAATCCCGGATCAACTGCTCTAACCTGGCAATCAGGGGCCGGTCGTGGGTGGCCAGGGCCACATAAGCCCCCCCCTCCAACGCCTGCCGAGCCAGTGCCATGAAGTTATCGTTGATGGCGGACGGGCGCTGGTGTGCGATCTCCGGCCGTTCGCGATAGATTCCCTTGCACAGGCGTACGTTAAGCCGGGTCGATAGAATCAGGGCCAGATCGTCGCTGCTACGGTGCAGGTAAGCCTGGAGCACCGGCCCCACCCGGTCGTAGAATTCCCGGCAGTCGGAATACAGTGCCAGGGTATCATCGGTGATGGCGGAATCCTCCATGTCGATGCGTAGGAAGTTCCCACTCTCCCGTCCGGCGGATACGACCTGTAGGAGGTTTTCAAGGCACAGCTCCCGGCCCAGGTCCAGCCCCAGATGCGTGGGCTTTAGGGAGATATTAGCCCGGGCGCCGCAAGCGGCTATCCGGCGGTATAGATCCACATAGGCCGCGGTCACCTCCCCGGCTTCCTGGCGGGAGTCAACGTGCTCACCCAGGATGTCCAGGGTGACTTCGAAACCGCGCTCGTTGAGGGCCTTAGCCACGTTGAATTCGGGGCCGTCCTCATTGGAAGTAGTTATTATGGGGTAGGCCGAGATTCCGAAATCATTCACGTATTGGGCATACTTGAGCGCGGTACGACGGCTAGGAGCGACAACCTGGGCTTTATATCCGTTAGGCTTGACATATCTGTTGAAGTGGTCAGATATGTCATCTGCAATCATTTCAATTCGGGATTCTGCCTCTGCCAGCATTTCCTTGGTGGCGTATCTGCGCTTGATGCGTTGCTTGATGTGTTCTGGCTCATGTGCAAACATTTTGTCAAACAGCTTATCGAGCGTGTTGGGTCCCAGAATTGAAAGCTCAGGGAGCCTGGCTTCGTAAAGTATGGGAACCGTTGACTTATCTGCCACGGATTCGGGTATTGTGTAGCTGTCAATTAGGCCACCGAATTGCCTCACTGTGCTTCGGAATACCTTATCTATCGGTGTGCCCGTAAAGCCAATGAACGCGGCGTTGGGCAGCGCCTTCCTCATCTTGGCGGCGAGCAGCCCGTATTGAGTGCGGTGCGCCTCGTCCACCATGACGATGACATTCTCAGCAGCGTTCAGCGTTACAAGCTCTTCGGTTTCCACACTTAGAACATCCTCAAACTTCTGGATCGTGGTCATCACCGTGCGACCTGTGGACGACCTGAGAAGGCTTCGCAGGCCGCGTGTTGTTTTAGCATGTTCCGGTGCTGGGAAACCACATCGAAAAAAGGTGTCGGTTATTTGCCTGTCAAGCTGCGTCCTGTCGGTTACAATCACTATGGTTGGATTGCGAAGGCGT
>JADFMC010000116.1 GCA_022564085.1 Fidelibacterota bacterium
ACTAAATTAGTAGTTACGGTATGGGAAGCGATTAATCCCCCCACTTCACCACCCCCACCCTCAAGTCATCCTGCAGGTCGGGATAGAACGCGCAGGTAGCGCCAGCGGCAGTGCACAGAGCTTCCACCGCTCCGGCCTGGGCCCGGCCGCCGATCTCGATGATCAATTGTCCTTGGGGGGTCAACAATGCTGGGCCGATCTCCGCCAGCCGCCGGAAAAAGGTCAGGCCGTCGCCCCGGTCCCGCAATGCCACTTCCGGCTCGCGTTCCCGGACCTCCTGGGGCAGGAATTCCCACTCGCTTTCGGATATATAGGGCGGGTTGCATAACACCGCGTCGAAGGCCCCGTCCGGGGTGTCCTGCAGGATGTCCATTTCCACGAAGGTCACGTTTGCCGCCCCCAGCTGGCCGGCGTTCTCCCGGGCTACCTCCAGAGCGTTGTGCGAGATGTCCACGGCGGTCACCTGGGCAGCCGGATATAGCAGCGCCGCAGTCACCGCCAGGCAGCCCGAGCCGGTACCGATATCCAGGATGGTGGCCGGTGCGGGGCCCTGCTTGAGGCGCTCAATGAGGATTTCGCTCTCCGGCCGGGGGATCAGCACCGCCGGGGTCACCAAAAAGTCGTGCTCGCAGAAGGGGGCCGTGCCCAGAATATACTGCAACGGCTCACCGCTCACCCGCCGCAATACCATCTGCTTGAACTGGGCCAACTCCGCCGGTTCCAACGGCTGCTCGAACTGGACGTACAGATCCACTCGTTTGAGACTAAGCACGCGGGCCAGCAACCACTCAACTTCCAGGCGGGCATTGTCAATTTGGCGCTTCTCAAAGTACTCCCGGCCCCAGTTGATCAGGTCGAGAATTGTCCAGACCCGGGACCGGTTGGCGGCGGTTGGGGCGGGATTAGCGCTATGGGCGGTCACACTTCAGCCAGGCGTTCCATGCGGTCGTGCATCCGCAGCTGCTCGATGAGCTCGCCCAGGTCGCCGTCCGTGATCTCGGCCAGCTTGTAAAGGGTCAGGTTGATGCGGTGGTCGGTGACTCGCCCCTGGGGATAATTGTAGGTGCGGATCTTGGCGCTGCGGTCCCCGGTGGATACCATGCTGCGGCGGGTTTGAGCACGTTTTTTCTCCTGTTCGGCCACCTGGGAAGCATACAGCCGGGCGACCAATACTTTCATGGCCTTCTCGCGGTTTTTATGCTGCGATTTCTCATCCTGGCAGGTAACCACTATGCCACTGGGCAGATGGGTGATGCGCACGGCGGACTCGGTCTTATTCACATGCTGGCCGCCGGCCCCCGAGGCGCGGTAAGTATCCACTTTTAGATCGCCGGGCTCAATGTCCACCTCCACTGCATCCGCTTCGGGCAGGACGGCCACCGAGGCTGCGCTGGTGTGGATGCGCCCACTGGATTCGGTGGCCGGTATCCGCTGCACCCGGTGCACGCCGCTTTCATACTTCAAGTCACCGTAGGCCCCTTTCCCCTTGACCGATACGATCACTTCCTTGACGCCGCCCGCCTCGGCTTCGGAGAGTGAGAGCACCTCAACGGTCCAGTTGCGGCGCTCGGCGTAGCGGGTATACATGCGGTACAGGTCGCCGGCGAACAGGGCCGCTTCCTGGCCGCCGGTGCCGCCCCGGATTTCCAGGATGGTATTCTTATCGTCGTGGGGATCTTTAGGCAGAATGAGGATTTTGAGCTGTTCCTCCAGAACCTGGAGCCGGTCCCGCAGTGCGGGAGCTTCCTCCTGAGCCAGCTCCTTCAACTCAAGATCGCCACCTGTGATCAGCTCCTCGGCTTCCTTCAGGCGCTCGACGGTGTCGATATATACCCGGGCCTTACCAGCCACCTCATCGAGCTCGCTGTGCTCCTTGGCCAGGATCGCGTATTGCTGGGGGTCCGCCGCCACCGCAGGATCGGACATCCGTTCCGCCAACTCCTGGTGCCGCTGGATGATCTCCTTCAGTTTCTCAAGCATAGCTTTGTCTTACGCCAGCGCCTCGGCTACGTACTGCCGTCGCTCCATACGGGGCGGCTGCTCTCCGAAAGCTTCCTGCAATGACTCCAGCGCCACCGCCAGTTGCTGCTCGCCGGGCTCGCGGGTAGCGATATCCTGCAGCCTCAGTCCCGGTTGTGACAGGCAATGCGCCAGCCACAGGTATTGATAACGGGCGGTGAGCTTCAGAGCTTCATAGCCGATGCCGCCCACCAAAATCCGCCATTGGGCCGCCGCCAGGGTCAGGAACGAGATGCGCATGCTTCCGGGCATGGATCGGGGCCGGGTAACTGCCTTCGGGACCAACCCACAGGGGCATTTTTCCGGTTCCGAGAGTGAGCAGCTAGCCGGCGGCTGCGGTGATTTTATACTTCCGGCGAAACTTCTCGACCCGGCCGGCGGTATCAACCAGTTTCTGCTTTCCGGTGTAGAAGGGATGGCAGGCGCTGCATATTTCCACCCGTAATTCCTTGACGGTGGACCTGGTCTGGAAACTGCTGCCACAGGCACAATGTACCGTCACTAAATAGTACTTGGGGTGAATGTCATTTTTCATGTTAAATACTCCTCAAGTCAAACCCGCTACGGCGTCTGCGATGCGCTGGCCGGCGGTAATGATATCTTCATCCGAAACGGCGTAGGAAAACCGCACATGCCGGTTGTCACCGAAGGCCTCCCCGCTGACAGTGACCACGTGGGCGGCGGTTAGGAAGAACTCGGTTACATCATCCGGCGACTCCAGCGGCCGTCCATCCCAGTTTTGGCCGAACAAGCCGCCAACATCAGGGAAAACGTAGAAAGCGCCGCCCGGTTCCCCACATTTTATCCCCGCAATGGCTGCCAGCCGTTCCACCACCAGCCCACGGCGGCGCTGGAAAGCAGCTTTCATCTCCTGCACCACGGACTGGTCCCCGGTGAGGGCCGCCACAGCCGCCATCTGGCCGATGGAGTTGGGGCAGGAAGTGCTCTGTCCCTGGAGGCGCGACATGGCCTTTACCAGTTCCACCGGTCCGGTCATGTAGCCGATGCGCCAGCCGGTCATGGCATAGGTCTTTGAACAACTCTGGAAAGTGAGAATCTTCTCGAAATCGGGATCGATGGCCGCCGCCGAAACGAACGGCTCGTCATAGGCCAGCGCCTCGTAGCACTCATCGGTCAGCAGCCACAGGTCATGTTTACGGGCCAGCCCAATTATCTGCTCCACCGCGGCTCTGCTCCAGACCCCGCCGGTGGGGTTGGAGGGTGAGTTCATGATTATTCCCTTGGTGCGGGGGCCGATGCGATCCTCCAGTTCGTCGAACAGCGGTTCGAACCGCCGCTCCGAGTCGGTGCCGACTACCACCGGGGTGGCGTGCGAAAAATTAACGAACTCGGGAAAAGAGACCCAGTAAGGCGCGAAGATGATCACTTCATCACCTTGTTGAAAAAGGGCCATGCAGGCATTGAACAGTGAATGCTTGGCGCCATTGCTGGCGATCACCTGTTCCGGAGATACCTTGATCCCGTTGTCCCTAGCCAGTTTAGCCACTATAGCCTCCCGCAGCTGGGGCAGGCCGGGAGCGGGCGTGTAGCGGGTAAAGCCGTCGGCAATGGCCTGCTGCGAAGCGGCCACGATGTGGTCCGGGGTGGGAAAGTCGGGTTCTCCCACGGACATATTAATTACATCCACGCCGGCGGCCCGCAGCTCGGCGGCCCGGGTAGTCATGGCCAGCGTGGCCGATCCTTTTACTCTAGATACTCTATCTGCAAACTTCATCTCAGCGCCCACATTTCGGGATCAAAGTTGGAAGAGAAAGTTGTTGGAAACAAGCCACCTTTTAGATCGCTCATGACAACATACCAACGATTGTGCCCAGCCCCTTGGTGATGCCGTTGCCCAGACCCAGGTAATCGGGCAGTTGCATGTTGCTGGTAAAGTAACCCTTGAAGGAGCCGCTGCCCTGATCCTCCACCACCCGCGGGCTGAGCGACTGCAATTTAACCCGCACACTGACGGTAAAGTCAGGCGTCAGGCCCAGTTCGCGGGCGATGAACAGCAGGTTCTGCACCAACACCCGGTTCAGGTAATTGACCCGCTCCAGGGGCAACAACAATTTGTAATGGGTCAGTGAGCGCCTGTTTAGGGCCACCCAGGGAGTGATGAATTTATAGCGCCGGTAGTGATCGGCGGGCTGGTCGTCGATTGCTCCGTCCTGCGGTGTCTCACTCCCCATGACTTTGAAAATCTGATCGTCCACCGTCAGGCTGTCAAGTTGCTCTTGGAATGACTTGACCGGTTCGTAACCGCGTCCCAGACCGAAAATACACAGTTGGTTGCGTAACACCTTTACCTGGACCCGTGGATAACGGAATTGATCCCGATAGTGCCCATCGATAAAAGGGATAATGGCATGGTTCGGGAATTTTCTGATCATGGCCCCCTTGAGCAGATAGGGGGTGACGTTCACTGGCGGGTCGGTGATAAACCGGACACAGACAGCCTGGCCCAGGCCGGCGGCCTCAACCGCCGGGTCGCCATTCCCGCTCTGCGGACCAGCGAGCATCTAAGTGCTCATTGAATCGAGAAATTCCCGGTTTGTCTTGGTGCGTTGCAGTTTATCCAGCAGGAACTCAATGGCCTCCGCGGGATTCATGTTATTGAGCAGCCGCCGCAGGATCCAGATACGGGACAAGTCCTTGCGGGAGAGCAGCTTATCCTCCCGGCGAGTGCCGGACCGGTTGATGTCAATGGAGGGGTAGACCCGGCGGTCGCTAAGGTTGCGGTCCAGGACCAGTTCCATGTTTCCGGTGCCCTTGAATTCCTCGAAGATCACGTCGTCCATCCGGCTGCCGGTGTCCACCAGAGCGGTGGCTATGATGGTGAGACTGCCACCCTCCTCGATCTTCCGGGCGGCGCCGAAGAAACGCTTGGGCTTCTGAAGAGCATTGGCATCGACACCCCCTGATAGGATTTTGCCGCTGTGGGGAATCACCGTGTTATGCGCCCGGGCCAGGCGGGTGATGGAATCCAGCAGGATCGCCACGTCGGCGCCGTGTTCAACAAGCTTGATGGCTAGGTTGCTGCCAATAAAGCCCAAACCGCCCGTGATCAAGACACGCTTGCCTGCATACCGAGTAGGATCAGGCATCGTCCTTGGGCCTCCGGCAATTGATTGCCTTTCGAACGACGAACTGCGGGTTGCCGTTGTCCTTCATGAACAACCGACCCAAGTACTCCCCGACGACACCAAGCGCAAACAGTTGAACCCCCGAAATGACGAACAGCGAGATGATGAGTGACGGCCAACCAGCGGGTAAGTCTGGATGGCGAATTTTTTCGATCAGGAAGATCGTTGCACCCACCAGCCCTAGTGTGGCGAATCCGAAGCCCAGTATGGTGGCCACACGCAGTGGTAAAATGGAGAAATTTGTAAACATGTTCAGCCACAAGGAAACGAGCTTCCGGACGGAATAGCCTGAAGTACCCACCTCGCGTGGACGATGTTCGACGAGGACGGTTGTATAGTTCCGCGTGACACGAAGAATCAATCCGTCTATGTAGGGGTACGGCCCGGTATACTTCACCAGTTCGTCGATTACGAATCTCGTTATCGCCTTGAATGACGACAGATATAGATCCCGTGGCTTCCCGATCAAGATGGTCGCAACAAGATTGTTGAAGCTGCTTCCCAGGTTGCGAAGGCCGGCGTGCCTCTTTTTCTCGTACCGTGAGTACACGACGTCGTAGCCCTCGTTCAGCTTGTCGACCAGTCTGGCAACCTCTGACGGCGGATTCTGGAAGTCGTCATCGAGGATCACCGCACCGTCACCGGTACAGAAGTTGAGCCCAACCATTACGGCATTGTGCTCGCCAAAGTTCCGGGAAAGATCGAGGAATGTGACCCACCGATTGCGGAGAGCAATTTCCTCACATACTTCCGCCGAGTTGTCACTGGGGCTAGCGTCGTTCACCAATAAGACTTCGAGATCGAAGCGCGATGCCAACTCGGCATTCAACTCCGTCACGAGTTCTCGAATCGTAGCTGCCCCGTTGTATACCGGTATGATGATCGAGAGCTTCATGCGAATACCTCAGTATCCTCGGTGCCCACCCGAAACGAGTGTCCAAGTGGAACGGATCAAAACCTGACCGCGACCGACCGCGGGGCAAGGGACTTCGGCGACTTCGGTAGCGCCAGTCTTGAGGCTCTGCACTATCTGTTTCAAGCTCTACCTCCGCCTCTACTTCCTCGCCTCAATCAACATGAATAAGCCCATCGTTGGGAAAAACCGCTTCAGCAATGCACGCGGCCAAATCTTTCTGGCCAGCGACAGCAACCCTCCCTGATGTCGCTGCCCCGCACTGGATTCAAGCAGATCGCCGTGGGTGAGAACGGTGCGGATTCTTACGGCACTAAACGCCGAAAATAATTGCCGTGCCTCAGTGATGGAATATGCTTTTGTGCCAGGGCTTTCCAGATAGAAGGCGTAGATGTCACTAAGCGACGATCGAGGCCGCAAACCCAGCAAGGCATAGCGGATCCACAGCATAAGGCCGACCAGACTCCATTTGTGATAAATCATCACGCTCGCCCTTCCGCCCCGTTTCAGCACTCGCCATACCTCCGAAACGGCCCTGGGCGTATCCGGGGTGTGGTGCAAAACACCCCAGGAGTAAACCCGGTCAAAATACTCATCGGGGAATTCAAGCTGTTCTACATCGCCCACTGCCAGCCGTGACGTCAATCCACACGCCGCCAAAACCCGTTGCGTATGCTCAACAGCGCGCTGTGTCAGATCAATGCCGTAAAGCTCCGCTCCTGCCTGCGCGAAGCGTTGATGATCTGCGCCCATCCCCACGCCGATTTCAAGAACCCGCTTCCCCTTGGCAGTATCAAACCCCGCAAATTCAGGTATGT
>JADFMC010000117.1 GCA_022564085.1 Fidelibacterota bacterium
ATCAAGACCATCCAGGCCACATCGCTAGAGGATTCATTAGAAGCGATGCGGGTCAATTTCGAGCAGGAAAAAAGCCGGCTTCAGGAGCAGATCGAATCGGCTATGCAGGGAACAGTCCGCTCCCAGGCCTTGGGCGGCGGCGGACCGGGACTGGCTATATTGGTAGTGGTGATTTTCTTGGCAGCAGCGATAATCGGCGCAGTTATTTACTTTACCTCGCGTGGGCGGGCTCCAATGACGGCTATGGGTTATCCCTCCGGTATGCCTCCTGGGTATCCCCGGCGCCGTCCTGCCCGGAGCCGGCCGCCACGCAAACCGC
Organism: Fidelibacterota bacterium; assembly: GCA_022564085.1. Lineage (GTDB taxonomy): Bacteria > Fidelibacterota > Marinisomatia > SCGC-AAA003-L08 > TS1B11 > JACZSB01. The sequence continues at coordinate 320 of JADFMC010000117.1, forward strand.
GCAAGAAGCTGGCCGCCGAGAGCGGTGGTGAAGAGGCTGCCACCGAGGCCCAGTCCGAGCCCGCTGAGACTGTAGAAGCTGCGCCCAGCCCTAGCCATGTGGAGGATGATCCCGAGGTGCTCAGGTCGGAACTCAAGTCGATCCGCCAGTCGGTGGTTTCCATGAGCGTAGGCCGCCAAGAGACTGCCTCGAGCATATTGAGCGACTGGCTGCAGGCTGAGGGGGGCTCCCAGGGCGCCGGCACTTTGGGCGGGGATGAAGAAACTGGCGAATCTGAGTCAACCGGCGAGGAGGGCTTATAATATGCAAGTCGCTGATCTGACCGGCTTGGATAAAGCGGCGATTCTATTCCAGGTGCTTGGTGATGGCTTGGCGGTGACCATTTTTAAGGAGCTAAGCGACACCGACATGCGCAAGGTCCGGGTGCGTGCCCGGGAGCTGGAAATGGTGTCCTTCAAGGTTAAAAAAACTGTTCTGGAAGAATTCTATTTTAGTTTCCTGGCCCAGAAATACAAGGAAACCGAAAGCGGCGGCCGCAAACCGTTCGCTTTCCTGGAGAAGCTATCCGACGAACAGGTGGCCTACTTGATCCTGGCGGAGCCGCCCCGGATCGCCGGCATTGTCCTGGCCCAACTCAAGCCGGACCGCCAGATGCGGATCTATGAGCGCCTTGATCCCGAGCAACGAGTGGAGGCCCTGGTGGAGCTGGGCGACGCCGAGACCATGAATCTGGAATCGGTGGTCAGTGTGGCCGGGGACTTGCAGGAGAAAGCCCGGTACCTGCCCAAGGCCTCGGAATTCGAGCGCGGCGGTGGGGAGAAACTGGCCGGAATGCTGAACCGCATGGGGCTGGAGCAAGCTGACCTGTTTTTAGATAAACTTAGCCAGGAGAATCCGGACCTGCTGGCGGAGGTCAAGAAGTTCTATCTCACCTTTGATGATATCTTCAAGGTGGACGAAACTGCCCTGCGCGATATCCTCATCTCGGTGGAGCTGGACGACCTGGCCCTGGCCCTGAAGGGCATGGATGAATCGCTGGTGGAGCAGGCCATCAATGTGCTGCCCAAAAAGAAGCAGGCCATGTACGAACCGGTTGAGGGGACGGTATCCAAAAGGGATGTAAATGACGCCCGGCGCAAGATCATGGAGCAGGTGCGTAAATTACAGGATGATGGGCAGATCAATATTGCAGACACCCTTAGCGGGGAAATGGTGGAATAGCACTACATTGCAATGACTGGTTATCAGTCCATTACGGGCCGGTTTTTTACCGGCCCTTTTTTATCCTATAGGGTATGGGCGTTTCGGGAGCACCTTGCTTTCCCCTACTCTCATGCTGGGAGCACTATTGGGAGCACCTAACGTGCTCCCGCAAAAGCAGCCGCGGTTCATCGTAGCACAGCACCACTGGCCGGGCCCACGCCAAAGTGCCTTAGAAAATCACAGCGGCCGCTAACTTATAGTACCCAGGTAACCTGTGGTTCGACGATAATATAATTCACCTTATCCTGGGCATTGAATTATACCTGTTCTCATCATCTTAACTATGGGTGGTTTTCCCCCGGCCAGCCGGTTGATTTGCCCCGCATTTCACAGCCACCGAGTGGCACCGGGCATAGCCGGCCTTCCCGGCCCCAAGACAACCGCACTATTAGCCCGTGCTCCCGACGCCACCTGGTTGCTCCTAGTCGGTGCTCCTGACCACGCGGGAGCACCCAGCAGTATGCTACTGCTGCCACCAGTGCTGCCAGCGGCAAATGTTAAACTTTTTCAGGGGGAGATTGAATGCCGGCGGGCAAGGGGCAAAAGGAGCTCAGTCCACCTTTGTGGTGAAACCGAAAGTAATGCCGTCAGTGGTGACGGAGAGGCGGAACTCGTACTGCGAACGTTGGGCGTGTAGTTGCCCGTAGCGGGCCACGGCTAGTTCGGGATTCCGGTTGTAGAGCTCGCGGAAGTTTGGGTTCTCGTCAACCGAGCGCAGGAAGCTGGCTGTGGCGGATATATCGAAGAAAAGCTGCTGCAACAATGGGCTATCATTAATGAGGCCTTCAATAATATCCCGGCTATCATGGGAGCTTACCAGGGAAATATTATCGCCTCGATTGATCTGAAACGACAGGCCGCTGGTGGTGGAGAGGGAATGATCGTAAAGGATTGCCAGCAGGTGCAGTTGGAACTCCGTTGACCGCCGAATTACCCAGTCACGGATATCATCAATACTGAATAGCCCACTGCCCCAGGGCCGCCAGATTTTATCGGTTTTATTGCCCGGGATAAAGCTGTTTCCACGGCGATTCGAATCCGCCGCACCATCCGTAACCGTTGGATGGCGGAAGATAGCCTGGATGACCGCTGCTACACTCATGTTTTAATCCTTAACCTTGTTCCACAACAATTATTTCTCACTGCCTGATTAAATAACAAAATGCGTGCCGGAATTGTGCCCCCGTCGGGGAAGCCGGCATTGAACAGGGGAACAAAGGGATATTTGATCGCTGGGAGGTGGTTAAGTTCCTTAACCGGGGGCTAGGGTGAAATGCTCAAGCTGCCCCTTGCCTCCCAGTTCTAAAAGCACCTACTTTCAGCTCACAATTCGAGGAGTAAACAATGGAAATCGAACGTATCAACAAGGGACAATGGGGCAAGGTCAGGGCTTTCTTCGACCTGCGGACCCAAGAGGGACTGGTAGTTAAGGGTTTCAAGATCGTCGAGGGATCCAAAGGTCCCTTTGTGGGCATGCCCAGCCAACGCAACAGTAGCGGGGAATATCACGATACCGTTTGGGCGGAGACCGAACTGAAGGAGGAGATCACCCGGCTGGCATTGGAAAGCTACGGCGGTGACATTATGCAGGGAGCCGAATACGCCCCTGCCTCGCCGGCCGAGGAACCACCGCCCTTCAACGATGACGACATTCCCTTTTAAGCACCTGCGCGCCGGCAGAAGGTCACTGCCCCATTAACTTCCGGCCGCCTGGGCGAGGCTAGATTTACGGTTATGGAGCCCTACGGTATCTGGTCTCTGCTGCCCCCGGTGGCGGCCCTCACCCTGGCCCTGTGGAAAAAGCAGATCTATCCCGCCCTGCTGATCGGCGTGTGGATGGGCTGGCTGGTGATGGAGAGCTGGAACCCGTTCGCCGCTGTCATTTCCACGATTACCGTTTTAGTGTCAGTGTTCCAGGATGCCGACAACACCCGGATCATATTCTATAGTTTATTGGTTGGGTCAGTACTCACCTTGTTGAACGCCACCGGCGGCGTGGAAGGGTTTGTGGGCTGGGTCAGCCGGCGCCAGCTGGTAACCAATGCCCGGCAAGCCCAGCTGGTACCCTTCCTCCTGGGAATATTGATAACGGTGGAGAGCTCCATCACATCATTGGTGGCCGGTACGGTGGGCCGCCCACTGACTGACAAATACCGAGTTTCCCGGGAGAAATTGGCCTACATTTGCGATTCGACCTCGGCGCCCATCTGTATACTAGTGCCGTTCAACGGCTGGGGCGCCATGGTCATTGGTCTATTGGCGGTGCAGGGCGTGGAGAGCCCAGTTGGTGTGCTCTTATCCAGCCTGGCCTGGAATTTTTATCCCATGCTGGCCATATTAATAGTGCTGGCGACCATCCTGCTGGGCCGCGATATCGGTCCCATGAAAAGCGCTGAACACCGGGCGCGAACCAAGGGGCTGCTGCTGGCTGAGGGTGCGGTGCCCATGGTGAGCGAGGATGTTCTGCAAGTCGAAACCGTAGCAGGGCTGGAGCCCAAGCCGCTGAAACTGGTGGCGCCGGTGGTGACCATGGTGGCCATGATTGTGGTAGGCCTGCTGATCACCGGTCGGGCCAATGCTTCCCAGGGCGCAGGATTGTGGGAAATCATCAAGGCCAGTTCGGGCTCTACTGCGGTGCTGTGGGCCGTGCTGGCCAGCCTGGGGGTAGAAGCGGCCCTGAGCCTGGGACGCGGCAAAATGACCGGGCGGGCCTTCGTGGACCTGGTTTTCAAGGGTATGGGCGGCATGATCCCGGTGGTGAGCCTGCTGGTGCTGGCCTTCGCCCTGGGCGCGACTGTCCGGGAGCTGGGCACCGGTGCCTATGTGGCCCAACTGATCGGGGCGGCAGCCGGCGCTAAAGTGGCCGTCAGCGGGCTGTTCCTGCTATCGTGCGTGATGGCTTTCGCCACCGGCACCTCCTGGGGCACCTTTGCCCTGATGATCCCCATCGCGGTACCGTTGGCGGCGGCCCTGGGAGGCCCGTTGCCGCTGTACGTGGCGGCCACCCTGGGCGGGGGGGTCTTCGGCGATCACTGCTCACCCATTTCAGACACCACTATTATCTCCTCCATGGCGTCCGCCTCCGATCACATGGACCACGTACGCACCCAGATTCCCTATGCCCTGATCGGAGCGGCGGGAACGGTAGGGCTGTATCTGCTGGTGGCTTGAGACGGGCAGAAATTTAAGCCGCCCGGCTACAGATCATCGACGGTGAGGGTCGAAATGTAGTACCTTGCGCAAAGGCGGACGCGGCCATTATGGTAGCGGGTCAATCAGGCTGAGAGGGATTAATATTAGGGATGCATAGAAATTCGCCCGACAAAAAAAAGTTGGCTGAGATTATTCGGCGGATTGTTGAGGTTGCCAAGCCGGACAAGATTATCATGTTCGGTTCAGCCGCCAAGGGTGCGATGGGACCTAACAGCGATGTGGACCTGCTGGTGATCAAGAGCGGGGACATTCACCGCCGTCGGTTGACACAGAAAATCTATATGAATCTGTTTGGCGTGGGCCAGGCGGTGGATGTGGTGGTAGTTACTCCGGAGGATGTGGAGCGCTATCGGGACAGCTTCGCCTTGGTGATTTATCCGGCCCTGCGGGAGGGGAAGGTGGTTTATGGTACCTGAGCGGTATCCACCGGATGATCCGAGGGATCTGCTGTGGGTCAATATTCCGCAAATCTTTTTCTGCTGAGTTCCTCCACCGAATTTTATAGGAGTCCATCTTCTTGCAATCTTTTCTTAAGCTCCTCTAGCGATACGGTAGGTTCGTCTCTACGCTCAGCGATAACTACGAGATCGTGGAGGTCTTCTAACAGTTCCTCATACTCCTCGAGCGGAAGAATGACCGCCGTTTTTTGTCCCTTTCCATCTATAATGTACTGTTCTTGAAATTTGGCCATACCCTTTCTCCTTAAATTTCTAACAACTGGCTTCACCGAACGCCCAAATGTACGCACACTGGTTCGGATAATCCATGCGGTTACCTTAGGGATGCTGTCTTCTGGCGGTCATGGGGCGGCGGTGACGACAGTGCTCTACGTGCTGGTGGCGTAGGTGGCGAAATATACCTACGGTTTATCCCCTCCCGTCCTGCAGGGATCCCTCACGGGGCAGGGATTCCTCCGGGAGAGGGACCCCTTCCTTTGGGGAAGGAACGGTGGATTCTCATCGGCTGAAAGGAGTAATCATGTACTAATTGGACGGTGGTTTCGATAGCCCTATTCTTCCCTGATGTGTGTCGAATGGAGCAAGGTCATCTTCCACTGCCATCCTTCATATCTGAAAAAAGCACTTTCAGTCCAGTGCAAAGGTGTATCTTCGCCGCCCATGGTCATCAACCCATAGTTTTCGTAATAGGTCCAGGCGGAATTGCCGTGTATGGTGGTGTGGAAGTTCTAGAATCGGTAGGTGATTGTGGCGCCCTGCTCAAAAAGCGGAGCAACGAAAGCGAAAAGACTATCATTGTTCCAGATTTTCCCGTCCTCTACCAGAGTATAATCCTCGGTGCAAACGGCCTGTGCTCCTGCTTTGTCGTTATGGCTGATACGATCGAAATAGGCCCGGATGACATCCTCCACAGCCGGTGTATCTTGTGGTGCTGTCTGGCACGCCGCAAGGAGCAAGCTCGCAAGCATAAGGCTAAGGTATTTCATGGCATCTCTCCCGTGATGTATGTGTAGTGACTTTATGAAAATTTAGTGCCAAGGGAAAATAGTCCCCAAACCTATTTGCAAAATTGTATTGTTAGTATTGTACAAGGCCCCAGCAAATCTGAGGCTTGCTCATTTGTACCCGGGCGGGATTTCCCGCCTCGCGATACTACGCGGGGTAAACTCCCGCGCGACTCACCTGCCCGGAGCGATGCGAGAGCGGCTTATCCCGAAGGGCCCCCTCCGGGGGAAGACCGTGACCGATTGCTTCATCCAGCGCTTGTTATTTTGACCGGCCCGTCCGAAATTTGGGGTGTCAGTTGATCGTACTATCGATATTATGAACCCTTTTCTGTGTCCCACCCGCGCGACTTTGACCTGAAGGAGGCTTTCATGTACAAGATTCGAGAAGGAATGCTGTCCTGGTTGCTGCACAAGGTCACCGGGGTGAGCATCGTCGGTTTCCTGATCTTTCATATTTGGGGCATGTCACAGATGTCAAAAGGCCCCGAGGCCTTCAACGCGGTGATCGAGACCTATAAGACCCCCCTGTTCAGGGTAGGCGAGGTGTTGCTGCTGGGTGCTATCCTGTTCCACGGCATCAACGGTATG
>JADFMC010000118.1 GCA_022564085.1 Fidelibacterota bacterium
CCAATACCCGGTTCACTATCAGGCCGCTCACGGCGATGGTGGCTGCTTGGTCCCATCGCAGGCTGCTGTTCCGCAGCTCTCGATAGCGCTCGCGGTGCGCAGTTGTCTCCCAATCCCAATCGGCATCGCTGCCGGTTATATAGATGGCCGCGATGTTGCGCCGCCGGAGCTGGTCCTGATTATACTCCTCCATATTGTCCCAGGCCCCCAGTCGAAAATAATAAATGTCCGGCCTGGAGCGGTTGCTGACGCCGGCATACTGAGCCGCGTAGGACCGGTAACCATCCCGGTTGACTTCCGCCCACTTGCCGGCGGAGGCTATACTCAGCCACAGCCCCGCCTCGGCTACCATGAAGCGCGAGGCCCAGCGATCAGACCCCAAGGTGCGTTGCCCCCAGCCCGGCAGCACCAATGATCGCAGCACTGCGCCCTGGCGCCCCGAATCGCTTTTTTGCTGAGCACCCAGCCCCTGGATCGCACTGAGCACTAACAGGGCCGCCAATGTAATTTTAGGAATCATCCGGCCTGCTCCTGGTTTGCAACTCCATCCGCAAAGTTATGATCGACAGTCCCACTGCCAGAGCCACTATCAGCCAGGCAAAAAAATCGCCGTGGCGCAGGTAGAACGTCGATTGGTCGCTGGGGGCTATATCGGCGGTGAAGACCCCCTCGCGATTGAGCCCCAGGCGAGCGATAATCCGCCCGGTCTGGTCGATCACCACGCTGATCCCCGTATTGGCCGCCCGCACCACCGGACGCCGCAATTCCACCGCCCGGTAGCGGAACTGGGCCGTGTGCTGGTACGGTTCGGAAGTGAAGCCAAACCAGGCGTCGTTCACCAGGCCCACCAGAAAATCCGCCCCGGCCCGGGCGAAATGACGATATAGCTGCGGCCTGGTGGTCTCATAGCAGATACCCACGCTGAACCGGGCCCCGTCCACATCGAAAACGGTATAACTATCGCCGGCCTTGAAATTTGCCTGGCCCAGGTTCAGCTCTTTGAGTACCTCGAACCAATCGGAAAATGGAATGTATTCGCCGAACGGCACCAGGTGGATCTTATCGTAGCGGCCGCCGATGCCGTTGCTGTCGATCAGGCCGGCGGAGTTGAAATATTGCACTTCCCCGCCCGGCAGCCGCTCATATTCGGGCATGCCGGTGATCACGGTCAGTTGCAGCTCGCGCAACTCTTCCTGAATCTGCCGCAGGTAGCCCCGCCCGCCGTGGCGCAGGTAGGCCGGGGTGGCCGCCTCCGGCCAGAACACAATTTGGGGGTGGTCCTGTGCCACTTCCCGGGTCAGGGCATTCAGTTGGTCGAAATGCCGCTCCCGGATCTCCGGGACCCATTTCTCCAGGGCGTTGGTATTGGGTTGCACCACTCCCACCCGCAAGGTCGCTACCGGCGCCGGGGGGAGTAGCGCCCAGCCGCTCAGCCAGGGCACTATCAGCGCTGCGGCCAGCACGGGAGCGCCTACCTTCCAATTCTTGCGCTGCCATAGTTCCCAGGTCAGCACGTTCACCAGCACCACCCAGAAGCTCAGGCCGTAGATTCCGGTATATTCCGCCAGCTGGATCGGCAGTAGATACCCCGCCTGGGAGTTGGCCAGGGCGATCCAGGGGAACCCCATGGTGCCGAATGTGCGAATAAATTCCACCGTCACCCACAATAGTGGCAAGCTCCACACCGCCGCCGGTCCCCAGCGGAGCCGCAGCCAGCCGAACCACCAACCGATGAATGCATAATTCAGCGCCAGGAACAGCACCAGGGCGATCATGCTGGCCGTCGCCGCCCACCAGGCAGTTCCGGAATTGAAGGCCACGAAATACAGGAGCGTAAAAAGAAAGCCCAGCGACCAGAGCAGGCCTAAATAGGCCGACCGGGCAGGTGAGGGCGACTTCAGCCAGGCGTCGATCAGCGGCACCAGCCCCACCCAGGCTAGAAACCCCAGGGGAAAAGGGGGGAAACTGAGGGCGGTGACAATCCCTGCCAGCACCACTTTACGGGTGACAGGCAGGCGCTGGTACCAGGAGACGAGCGCCGGAGATTTCAAGGGTGGGAATCCAGGTAATTTTGCAGGAACATGGCGGCGGCGGTGCGGTCGACCATTTCCTTATGGTGCCCGGTCTTGATACCCTGCTGCTGCAGAGCTTTGCGGGCAGCCACCGTGGTCAACCGCTCATCGTAGCGCTCCACCGGCAGAGCCAGGTTCTGTTCCAGGTCGGCAATGAACTTATCCACCACCTTGGTCTGCCTGCCCTGCTCACCGCTCATGGTCAGGGGATAACCTACCACGGCCAACTCGATTTCCTGCTCGCTGATCACGGCTTCGAGCTGGTTCCACCAACCGTCTCCCGCATCCCTGATCAAGGTTATAAACGGCTGGGCGATTATCTTCAGTGGATCGGAAACCGCCAGCCCCACCCGCCGTTCACCGAAGTCGATCCCTAATATGCGCGTCAACCGCTAGGGGCCGAAAGTTTATCGAGCGGTTTCCGCAGCACCTGGCGTAGCAGGCGCCCCGGCTTGAAGTGGCTCTTCCGGCGGGGTGGCACGTAAACCTCTTCATTGGTGCGGGGGTTGCGAGCCCTCGGTTTGGCCTTGGTGGGCTTCACCTCGAATACGCCGAAATTTCGAATTTCCACCCGCAATCTGGGATGGTCCTGACTCATGATCTCCCGCAGCACCTCGAAAACGGTATCTACCGGGGCCTTCATCTGCGAGACGGGAACGTCTAACTTGTCGGCCACCCGCTGGGTCACGTCCCGTTTAGTGTAGGTAATGCTTTGAATTTTTGCCATGCTTAAATCCGCTCCATATAAATTAAACCCGGAATCATCCGGACGCGGTTTTGAATTCGCTCCAGCTTACGGATGTCATCTACTTCTACCGACATATGCAGTGTCATGATTCCATCCTCGACAACCATGTCCACGCTGGCGATGTTGGTGTTGAGTTTGGAGGTCGATTCGGTCAGGTCCTTAAGGAAGTGTTTCCGGTCTTCCGCCACGATTTTCAACGGCACGACGAAATCCCGCCGCTTGCTCACATCCCACTCCACTTCCACGAAGCGATCGTGGTTGGCGTCAATGATCGGCAGGTTGGAACAGGCCACCCGGTGCACCGTGATCCCCCGGCCACGGGTCACAAAGCCGATGATTTCGTCACCTGGAATTGGGTTGCAGCACTTGCTCAACGAAATCATCAGGTCGGAGATGCCGTCCACCCGCACCCCCTGGCCCGACTTACGGTACCGGCGGCCCGGCGCTACGCTCAGCTTCCTCTCCAGCGCGTCCTCTTGCGGCAGTTGCTCCGGTGTGAATTTGACGATCACCTGCCGGACGGTGACATCCCCCCGCCCCAGGGCGGCATACAGCTGCTCCACCGTCTCGTAGCCGCTGCGGCCAGGGTTCTTACGGATGGCCTTATGCACGGCCGTCATCTTCAAGCGCCGCAGGATCTTCTGCAGGATCTCCTCCCCCAACCGGATACTCTCATCCAACTGTGCCCGGCGCATGAAACGGCGAATGTGACTCTTGGCCTTGCTGGTTTGCACGAACTTCAGCCAGGCGTAACCGGGGGACTGGTGCTCCGAAGTGATAATCTCCACCGTATCCCCGTTGTGCAGCTTGCTGTTTAAGGGTACGATCTTGCTGTTGACCCGGGCGCCCACACACTGTAGCCCCACCTCGCTATGAATCTCGAAGGCCATGTCAACCGGGGAGGAACCCGCCGGTAGCTGAATGAGGTCTCCCCGGGGGGTGAAGATAAATATCTCATCCTTGAACAGGTCGATCTTCAGCAGCTCCAGGAATTCCTCGGGGGTGGACTTGTCATTCTGGGCAATCTCCACCAATTCCCGCAGCCAGCGGATCTGGCGATCCATATGGGTCAGTTTGGCCTGGTCCGACTCCTTGTAGCGCCAGTGGGCCGCCACCCCGATCTCAGCCGTTTCATCCATCTCCACGGTGCGCAGCTGCACCTCAACCACCTTGCCCCGGGGACCCACCACCGTGGTGTGCAACGACTGATAGCCGTTCATTTTCGGGGTGGCGATAAAATCATTGAAGCGTTCCTGGATTGGCGTATATAGCTGGTGCACGATACCCAGGCCGGCGTAGCAATCATCCACCCGCTCGGTAATGATCCGTACCGCCAGCAGATCGTAAATCTCTTCAAAGTTCACCTGCCGGCGCTGCATCTTGCCGAAGATGGAATAATAATGCTTGGGCCGCCCCACCACCGTGGCCTGGATGTGGTACTCCTTGAGCTGCTTTTTGATCGGTCGCACGAAATCGGCAATGTATTTCTTACGCTCCGAACGGGAATCCCGCACCATTTTTACCAGCTCGCCGAAGGCTTCCGGCTCGATCACCTTAAATATCAGGTCTTCCAGGTCCCACTTGACCCGCGCCATCCCCAGGCGGTGCGCCAGCGGGGCGTATACATCCCGGGTCTCGATGGCGATGCGCCGCTGCTTGATCAGCGGCAGGTACTTGATGGTACGCATATTGTGCAGGCGGTCGGCGAACTTGATGATGATCACCCGGATGTCCCGCGCCACCGACAACAGCATCTTCATGAAGTTCTCGGCCTGGCGTTCGGCGTGGCTGCGAAACTTGATCCCCGACAACTTGGTGACACCATCCACCAGCTGGTAGACCTCCGGGCCAAACTGTTCCTTCAGGTCCTGGGCGGTGAGGGCCGTATCCTCCAGGACATCGTGCAGGAACCCGGCAGCGATGGTGACGGGATCCATGTGCCACTCCGACAGCAGCAAGGCGGTCTGGTAACAGTGCTCGAAGTACGGTTCGCCCGATTTGCGGAGTTGCCCGTCGTGGGCCTGTTCGGCGGCGCGGTAGGCTCTCCAGAGGAATTGCTCCACATCCTCCCGGCTCTCCTCCTTCAGGTTCATGTTGGCCATGATGGCCCGGAACTTGGCCGGGAACCGGCTGCGGTGTGGCAGGATCTGCTTGAGGGTATCCACCACCATCAGAAGGGGGTCTCCTCCCCGGCGAACTCAAGATCATCCCTGAAAGACGCATTCTCAAACTTGGTGTAGATGGCCTCGAAGGTGAGGTGTACCGTGCCGGTGGGACCGTTACGCTGCTTGGCGATGATCAGCTCCGCCTTGCCTTCGTCATCTTCTGACCTGGTATATAGTATCGGGCGGTAAAGGAACAGGATGACGTCGGCGTCCTGCTCGATGGCCCCCGATTCCCGCAGGTCGGACATGATGGGCCGCTTATCCTTGCCGGGGCGCTGCTCCGGGGCCCGGGAAAGTTGCGACAAGGCCAGAATGGTTATGTCCAGCTCCCGGGCCAGCCCCTTCAGCGAGCGGGTGATATCCGACATCTCCTGCTGCCGGTTTTCCATCCGCGACCGGCCGGAGATCAGCTGCAGGTAGTCGATGATCACCAGCTCCACGGCATGGTCGGCCTTGAAGCGCCGGATGCGGGAACGCAGTCCCAGGATATCCAGCCCGGCGGTGTCATCGATGAAGATGGGCGTCTCCGACAATATCCCGGCGGCTTTTGATATCTTGGGCCAGTCCCGCTTGGTGAGGGTACCCTGCCGCACCTTGTGGGAATCCACCTTGGCCTCGGCGGTGAGCAGGCGCATGGCCAGCTGGTAGTTGGACATCTCCATGCTGAAGATGCCCACCTTGTGCCGGAATTCCTCGCTGGCGGCGTTGCGGGCGATGTTCAGGGCCAGGGCGGTCTTGCCCATGGAGGGCCGGCCGGCCAGAATTACCAGGTCGGACAGCTGGAAACCGTTGGTCATCTTATCCAGATCGGCGAAACCGGAGGGGATGCCGGTGTAGCGGTGCCGGCGGTCGGCGCTGTGCAGCTGGTCGAGTTTGCCGAGGCTGTCGGCTAGAATAACTTCGATCTCCACCGCTTCGTTTTTGGTAGCTTTACGCTGCAGCTCGAATAGCTGGTGTTCGGCGGTGTCGAGTAAGTCGTCGATCCCCTGCTCGCCACGATAGGCCTTTTCGATGAACTCGTTACCGGTGGCTATGATCTGGCGGCGAGCCCAATGATCACGTACTATTTGAGCATACTGTCCCACATTGGCCGCCGAGGGCACCCTTTCGACCAGCCCGGTGAGATAGAAGGCGCCACCCACTTTATCCAACAGACCCTGTTTGGTCAGATGGTCTATTAAAGTCAGGGTATCTATCGGTTCACCCACATTCTGCAACTCATCCATGGCGCTGTAAATCTGGTTGTGGATCTCTTTATAAAAAGCCCCCTGCGGCAAAATATTCACTACCCGGTCGAAGGCCCCCTTTTCGATCAGGATGGCGCCCAGCACGGCCTCTTCCGCCTCCAGGTTCTGGGGCGGCAGCTTTAGTTCGCCGTTCTTTTTGGCCGCCATGGTCTGCGCCTTAGCCATTGTTATTCCACTCAGTTACCGGCCGCCCTCGGCCCTTCAACGGGGGGCAATCCGGCTAGTTCCCGGTAGCGGTCCCGAATGGCCTGGAAATCGACCCAGGCGTTGGGCTTGAAACCGGAGTTGCGCAATAGCGCCGCCGGGTGGTAGGTAACCATCAGCTCGATCCCCTCGTAATTGAATATACGCCCGCGCATATTCTTCAGGCTCTCGTCCAACTTGAGCAAGGTCCTGGCCGCCACCCGTCCCAGGGCCACGATCAGCCTCGGCCGGATAATGCTCAGCTGCCGGTTTAAATAGGGTTGGCATTGGTCCACCTCAGCCGGCCGCGGATCACGGTTTTCCGGTGGGCGGCATTTGAGCACATTGAGTATGTACACCTCCTGGCGGGAAAGGCCGATTGCCGCCAGCATTTTATCGAGTAATTTGCCGGCCTGCCCGACGAAAGGTTCG
>JADFMC010000119.1 GCA_022564085.1 Fidelibacterota bacterium
GTATTCCTCCCGGCTGAGGGTGATGCGCCCGATCCGGCCCCCTTCCAGATGGCGGGCGGTCAATGCTTCTGGGCCGGACAACTCCACCGGCTGCTCCCACCTCTGTTGCACCCGGGTCCAGGCTGTGGGTGGCGCGGGAATCAGCCCCCGGCCGTTGTTGGAGCCCAGGTCCATCAGGCCGAAAACCCCCACCCCGGTGGCCCCCTCCACCGTATCGAACAGGGGTGGGAGACCGAGGGCATAGCCGATCAGCAGCGCCAGGGTGCCGGTCAGGCCGGTCTGCAGGTCACAGTAGTCATCGGCGCCAAAGAATAGGTCATCGGCGATATCGTAATAGATGTGGTTCTGGCTCTCGGGCGCCAGGATAATCGGTACGCGGTATATAGAGCCGTCGGGCAAGGGGATACCGCCGGTGCCCAGGGCGGCTATCATCATGGCCGAGTCGATATAGGCGCTGGGAATATCCAGCGGCGTGGGGTCCAGGGTCTGGTAATCGAAATCCTGCCCCAGACCGGCATGGAATATCACCACCAGTTGATAGGCCCCCAGGTCGACGTCACCATAAAAGGCGGCCCTGATGGCCGTATCCGCCAGGCTCACCAGCAGGCCGTCACTGGAGTCCTGGTCCACCACCGGGCGGTAGGAGGCCATGGGTCCCACCTGGATCGGCGGTTCATCCTGGGGCGGATACACCAGTCTGCTATCACGATCCAGGTCCAGCAGGCCCCCGGATACTTGCCGGAAGTAGTTGCCTACGGCCAGCAGCTGATCATAGAAGTAGTTTGCGTCGTGTGGCGGGCGGTCCACCAGGAAACCGTCACATTTCAGCGGTTCCTCTTCTTCCAGGAATTGCCCGTTGCCGGTGGTGGAGACATTAACGTCCGCCGCGAAAGCCACCCGCAGGGCCAACACCCTGATCGTATCGGCTGAGGCCGGACCGGCGCTGGTGGCTGCGGAACTTTGGCGGATGTGCAGCCGCGGCCCGGTTTGGCCCGCCAATCCACCGGTCAAGGCCACCCCAAGCAATATCCAGCCAGAAAAAATCCCGCGCCGGTAATAACGCGGGATTCTATCGCGGTTCATCAATGGGCGCTAGAATCTCATGTTCAGGGAGAAGCGCATGGTGTTGGTCAGCGGATGGCCTTGCTCCCCGTAAATGTAGCCGAAGTCGAAACCGTACGGGCCGTAATGGATGCCGGCGCCGAAGGTGGGATTGAGCAGTTTGCCCAGCTTGTCATAGATGTATCCCGCCCGGATGGCGAAGTAGCTGGAATACCAATATTCTATCCCCACGTTGTGGGTGATCGTGTCCCACTCGTCCATGATAGTGAAATCATCGCGGTTGCCCAATTCGATGTTCTTGCCCACCGTATCGATGAACCCCTTCCCGTCGATGTCCACATCGCCGCCGTATTTCCAGTCATCATACCAGGATGTAATCAGCGCCAGATACCAGGAATCGGTATGGGCAGCTTCCAGTTCACCATTGCGATTGTACTCGCCGCCACTTTGCGTATCGGGGTTACCGTCCTCATCAAACCCGCCAATAATAAGATCGCCGTCCAGATCGACACCGGGGTGGCTGGCCACCAGCATTTTATTAAGGTCGTAGATTATCGAGAGCCGGTTGAACTCTCCCTGGATCAAATTCCACTTGAACCCCAGTTTCAGATTTGTGGGTTGGGGGTCAGCCTGGTCCACGTCGATGAAGGCAATTTTAGGGCCGATATTGGTCACGGTCACGCCGAAATCGAAGCTCTTAAGGGGAAACTGCCGGCGGTAATACGCGAAGTCGAAGGCAATATCCGTGGATACACCCTTGCCGCCTTCGGCTCCGGTGGTGACGGTCGACAAACTCTGATGGATCAGCTTGACGTTCACGCCGATGGCCGATAAAGATGACATCTGGGTGCCGAACCCCACCGTAATGGCCGCCATGTAGCTGCTGAATGTGCCCAGATCGGTCTGATGCTCATCAATCCGTTGCTGTTCGCCCAGGTCCAGGTAGATCAGGTGAGCCCCAAAAGTACCGATCCCCGGCAGGTTATAGCCCAGGCCGAAAAAGTTATATCGGATATCGCTGGCCAGGCCTGGCAGCCAGGCTGAGTATTGATAGCTCACTTGGTTCTGGGGAAGAAAGGCCAGGGTGGCGGGGTTCCAATAGCTGGAATAAGCGTCCGGTTCGGCGGCTACGTGCGCCTCACCGGTGCCTCCGGCGGCTGCGCCGGGGGCGATCAAAAGGAATATGGCCGAGGCCGAACTTTGCCCGGACAAGGCTCCGGATAGCAGTAGGCCGCAGAGGGCCGGCAAGGTTAATCGCTTCATCAAAACAGGTTCCTTTCGCAATCCCCGCCGGACAGGCCCTGGCCGGGCAGGCCGTGCGCGCCCCGGGCAGGGGATTTAACTCGTTGATTTCCAAACAGCGGGCTCACGGGCAGACAGGGCCGCGAACCATCAATACCTGTTAGCGAAACGATTCCTAGTTTTGCACTCCTTTTCATCCACTCAATATACGAGCGGCGTTTTTGCCTTGTCAAGTTAACTACTGCCCGGTTTCCAAGGTGTGAGCCTGATCAACCAGCAGGATGGGAATATTCTCCTGGACCCCGTAGACCAGCCGGCAGACGCGACAGAGCAGCTGCTCCGGCGACGGGCGGTATTCGAGCTCCCCCTTACATTGGGGACAGACCAATATGTCAAGCAACTCCCGGGAGAGACCCATCTGCGCTCCTTTATCGGCTTTCTTACGCGCTACTTTAGCTGGAGTTTCGCTGGAGGCCTGCCTTTCCACTCCCACTCTACTCCCGCAATTGCTCGATTTCGGCCTGGAAGGCCCCCAGGTCCTCGAAGGCCCGATAGACTGAGGCGAAGCGGATATAGGCCACTTCATCCAGGTCCCGCAGCACTTCCATCACCAGCTCTCCGATGACCGCCGTATTGATTTCCGCCTTGCCCAGGTTCACAATCTGCTGGTGCACCCGGCTCGCGGCTTCCATGATCTGATCCGCCGTCACCGGCCTCTTATTGGCCGCGATCCGGATAGAGCGGTCGATGCGCTGGCGATCGTACTCCTCCCGCTGGCCACTCTTCTTAATCACCAACAGCGGGTGTTTCATCACGTATTCGTAAGTGGTGAAACGGCTTTGACAGGCCAGGCACTCCCGGCGGCGACGGATCGATCCATCACGGTGTACCGTTCGGCTGTCCACCACCTTGCTATCGGCGTTCTGGCAAAATGGGCAGATCATGTTATAAGCTCTCGTAAAGGGAGAATTGGCGGCACAGCTCTTCCACTTCGGCCCGCACCTTTAATGCGGTAGACTCGCCGTCCGGGTCCAGCAGCACCCGGTCTATGAAATCGGCTATCAAGTCCATTTCAGTGGCCCCCATGCCCCGGGTGGTGACCGCCGGTGTGCCGATCCGGATGCCGCTGGTGACGAAGGGACTGCGCCGGTCGAAGGGGACCATATTTTTATTCACCGTCAAGCCGGCGGCTTCCAGAGCCCGCTCGGCCACTTTGCCTGAGATTTCCCGGTCGCTGAGGTCAATCAATAGCAGGTGCGTGTCAGTGCCGCCCGAGACCAGGTTATAGCCCCGGTCGATGAACCGTTGTGCCAGGCGAGCCGCATTTTTGACCACCTGGCCGCAATATTTCTTGAAAGCCGGTTTCAGCGCCTCTCCGAACGCAACCGCCTTGGCGGCGATGATGTGCATCAGCGGTCCACCCTGGATCCCCGGCATGATGGTCCCGTCCAGCAGCTCGCCCACCTGTTTCACCCGGCCGCTCTTGGGCGCCACCCGCCCCCAGGGATTTTCCCAATCCCGCTCCATCATGATCAGCCCCCCACGCGGGCCTCTCAGGGTCTTATGGGTGGTGGAGGTGACAAAATCGCAATAGGGCCAGGGCGAGGGGTGATGTCCGGTGGCCACCAGGCCGGCTGGATGGGCTATGTCGGCCATCAGCAGGGCGCCCACTTCCTCGGCGACGGTCTTGAAGGCGGCGAATTCGATCTGCCGGGGGTAGGCGCTGCCGCCACAGACGATCAGCTTGGGTTTATGCTCCCGCGCCAGTCGCCGCACCTGGTCAAAATCCACCCGGCCGGTCTCCGGGGAGACGCCGTAAGAGACTACATTATATAATTTACCGGAAAAATTAACCGGGCTGCCGTGGGTCAGGTGGCCCCCGTGCGCCAGGTCCAGACCCAGCAGGGTGTCGCCCGGCTCCAGCACGGTAAAATACACTCCCATATTGGCCTGGCTGCCCGAATGGGGCTGCACGTTGGCATATTCGCACTGGAACAGCTTTTGGACCCGGGCCCGGGCCAGCTCTTCAGCCTGGTCCACAAATTCGCAACCGCCGTAGTAGCGCCGTCCCGGGTAACCCTCGGCGTACTTGTTGGTCAGCACCGACCCGGCCACCGCCAGCACAGCCAGGCTGGTGAAATTCTCAGATGCTATCAATTCCAACGTCTGTCTTTGCCGGCCCAACTCGCCCTGCAAAGTCAGGTACAATTCCGGGTCAAGTTCTGCCAGCTGGGAGATGTTCACAGTTCCAACTGCGCTATCCGCCGCTCGTGCCGGCCACCGTCAAAGGGCGTATTGAGAAAACTTTTCAGAATCTTTTCCGCAGTCTCGGTGTCGGTCATCCGGGCTGCCAGGCAGAGCACATTGGCGTTATTATGGCTCCGGCTGTAGGTAGCCTGCTCTTCCGAATAGCACACCGCCGCCCGCACGCCCCGGTGGCGATTGGCCGCCATGGCCATACCGATACCGGTGCCGCAGACCAGCACGCCCCGGGCCACGCGGCCCTGCGCTACTTCGCGGGCCACGGCGTGAGCATATTCCGGGTAATCGCTGGCGTCGGGGGAATCAGTGCCCAAATCAGATATTCGCAGGTTGAAACCTTGAAGGATATCTTTCAGATGTTCCTTCAGGTGATAGCCGGCGTGGTCCGCTCCCAGGGCCACCGCCTCTGTCAGGGCCGGTTGACTGTCCGCGTGATCCAACTGTGGCAATTACCCTGGGGTTTGAAAACTCGAATATCCGCCTGCTGCAAGAACCAATCTCCCTTGGTGGGAATCAAGTTTTTCTCCAGGAAATCGGCCCTGGTACGGCCGCGTCCAAAGCCCTTGGCCACCGCCGCGCTATAATCTTCATAGGCCATTAGATAGACCAGCTTGTCCTGGAAATTGGAAACGCCGCTATCCCGATCGGCAGCGCACTCCTCGGCGGCCGTATAATAAACATTGGCCCGGGTATAATATGCCACGCCGCTCTGGTTGCTGGTACGCACACCGGTCTCGGCCCACTCCAGGGCAGCCGCGAAGTCGCCCTTGCGCAGATAGGCCTGGGAGAGGTCCTGGGCCGCCTGGGCATCGGTGCGATTAAGCTCGAACAGTCCCAGCAGGGCTGCAATGGCCCGATCCATATCACCCTCATCCATGGCGGCATCAGCCAGCACATGATGGGCTTCTTTGGAACCGGGATGGAGTTCGATCACCTTCTCAAGTTCCCGGTAGGCCAAGGCGTAGTCCATATTTTCTATCAGTTTACGGGCGTAATCGATACCCCATTGGGCGTTACCAGGGTTGTTCTTCCAACGATCCCGGATGAACTGCAGGGGATCCTTGCCTGCCGCCGTGAAGGTCTGGATCAGCTCGCTCTGGACCCGGGCGTTTTCCGGCTCCACCGCCAGCCAGCGATTTAAAATATCGATCAGGTCGTCATAGCGCTCCTCGCCCTTTAGCAGATCGGCCAGGGAACTGAGGGCCGCGGTGTTTTCGGGTCCCACCTCAACCAAGCGGTAATAATAGTTTATCTCACGCTCCGTATCGCCCCGCTTGTGCATGATGTAGGCGATGTTTTCAAGCAGGTTCTTGTCCTCGGGAAGATATCGCAACCCCTGCTGAAACGCCCAGACGGCGCTGTCCAGGTTGCCCAGTTCGTTATAGGCCCGGCCGAAATAGAGGTAAACTTCAGTGGCGTACTCTTCGCCGCAACCAAGGTCCACCAGCCGCTTATAATTGCGGATAGAAGATTCGTATTCCCGGTTTTTATAGTATTCCCATCCGTTGGACAGGGCTATCAAACAATCCCGCTCCCGCTTCTTCTTCCCGGCCTCCGACAAAGTCTTCTTTTCCGCCTCTGCCTGTGGCGGTGGTGCGCATACTTGTGTTGATACCACCAGGGACGCAAACATCAAGGCCGCCAGAAACTTCTCAAAAACAATTGATTTATTTTTCACTTTAAACTAATCCCACTTTTTATTGGGTCTAAGAAACCACAATTCACCCGTAGTCACACCTAGTGACAGACTCACGAATCGCTCCTCACCGATCCCGGCGGGGGCCGCCCGCCGGCCCACTTGCAGGGCAAAATCCACGCGATGACCCGGCCGCAACGATCTGTATCCCAGGCCGGCAGTCAGTCCAATCTCGCCTAAAGACTCATTATTCGAACGCGAAAGGTAATATCTCCGGTAGTAGAATCCCACCCGATAATATAGGCGGCCCGGCTCAAGTTTCTCCGCACCGACCGGTACCTTGGACCAGCCCAGCCGCAGATCGTAGGTCTTTTCGATGTGATTATCGAATACCAGTTCGTTGGCATCAGACTTGGCCAGTGCAGACCAGCCCAATTCGGCCGCCAGCAGGTGGTTGGGGGCCGGACTGAAGCCATACCCCAAACGGGCTTCCAGCGGCAGGCCGGCCTCGATACGCCGGTTCTGACTCGCGGTTCCCAAGGAGCTGTTGCGGAAATGATTAACAATCGTCAGCCCGAGTGGTATCCGCACCTGGA
>JADFMC010000120.1 GCA_022564085.1 Fidelibacterota bacterium
CCATCTAGAAGCGAAAAGGCCGCGTCTCCACGGCCTTTTTGCCACAAACAGGAAATCGAGTAAGGGCTATAGCTGAAAGCCGAACCCAAGGGTTATTGTGGAGAAGGCGCTCTCCCCCGGGGCAATACCATCTACGAATGTTCGGCGGAACTTCACGTTAAGGGCAAAGGGGATGAAAAGAGGTTTAAACCGAGCGCCCAGTTCAACATGGAACCCGGTTGCCTGAGTCACCTCGTCTAAGAGATCTTCGACATTCAATTGCGCGTTGGCATCTCCCAAGAAACCTTCCATGAACTCTTTATCCAAGAGAGGAACAGAGGCATGGAAACTAAGACCGCCACCGGCAAAAACGTTAAACATAGGGACTTTGAAGAGCTTGCGCTGGACGGTGAGATACGCAGCCGTACGGGCCCAGGCAGCCTCCTGCGACAGGCTCTGCCCACTTACGGGGTTGGTATAGGTAACGTCGAACTTGTTAAAAAAGAGGTTAAATCCCATATCGAGGTCGATAACCGGGATGAGGTCTATGAAGAGATATACACCCACACCTAGCGGCTTGTCCATTTCGGTTCGAGTAAACTCAACACCAGGTATTTCAAACAGGTTGGTGTAGGTCGCTTTGGCAATGGTGTAGCTATCCTGGCCAAAGTTGAGTCCGATACCGGCAATGGCCAGCGCTCGCTGGGTGGGAATCAGCATGGTACCTGCCAATCCAAGGACCAAGAGAGTTTTTTTCATGGGTTAATGTCCTCCGTTTGTAAGTTTCCTGGCACGGAAACGATATTTTAACGATAGATAGTTTCACACTTTCTTCGGACATGTGCAAGTAAATGATTATGAAGTTGCAGCCGCCGATTCAGCCGGTCTGGAAGCAGGTTTCCAAAAACTGGGGGCACCCCTTTCATCCCATGTGCAGCTACATGGCCATGTTCCCACCCCAGCTGCCGTACTACTTCATCCAGCGGTTCAGCCGCCCCGGCGACCGGGTGCTGGACCCCTTCAGCGGGCGGGGCACCACCCCCACCCAGGCCTGCGTCGATGGCCGGATCGGGATCGCCAACGACTTGAACCCGTTGGCCTATATTCTCTCCCGGGCCAAGGTGGACCCGCCGGAGGAAACCGACGTCCAGGCCCGTTTAGCGCAGTTGGCAGCGGCTTACCGGGATAATCCCGGCTCACTGCCCGATACGACCGGCGATATCGGCGCGGTTTTCCATGCGCAGACACTGCGGCAGCTGCTGTTCCTCAAAGGAATATTAACCAACGACCGGAATGACACCTTCATCAAGGCGACCATCGCGGGCATCCTGCACGGCAAGTACCGCCGCAGCGGCAGCGATTCCATCTACCTGAGCATCGACATGCCCAACACCTTCAGCATGAGTCCGGCCTATATCCGCCGGTATGTGAAAGAAAAGGGGCTGGTCTACCTGGCACTGGATGTATTCGAGAAGACCGGGCGGCGGCTGCAGCGCCTGTTCCGCCGGGGAGCGCCCCCCACCCGCGGCCAGGCCTTCCAGCAGGATGTGCGGCAGCTGCATCAATGGGTGCAGCCGGAATCGATCCGGTTGGTGGTTTCATCGCCGCCCTACCTCAAGGTAATCAAATACGGGCTGTATAACTGGATCAGGCTGTGGTTCCTGGGCGTGGCGCACAAGGAAGTGGACCGGACCTTGGACGATGCCCACGCTTTGGACGCCTACTTGGCGTTTATGCAGGAAACCATTGGGCAGCTGGAACGGCTGTTGGTACCCGGCGGGGTCTGCGTACTGGTGATCGGCGATGTGGCGCACAATAACCAGGCTCCCTTGAATCTGGCGCTGGAAGTTTGGGAAGCAGTCCGGGCCCATAGCAACTTGCGGCTGCTGGATCTGGTGGCCGACCCCATAGCTGACCATCGCAAGGTTACCAAGATTTGGAACAACACCCGGGGCCGGGCCACCGCCACCGACCGGATCATGGTGCTGTGCAAAGGCGACCGCCCGGCCGTCGATCAGCTGCCCGTTCAGTGGGACAGCTGACCCCCCTATCGCGCCGGGACATTTTTAAGCGCCACCCCTGGTTGCGTGACCGTCAGCGGCCCACGATCATTTTTCCAGGGCTGGACGGGATGCTGTCCGCCGCCTTTTTGCACCACCACCTGGGCTGGCGCGTAACCGGCTACTTCGAAAACCAGACCCTGTGGCTCTCGCCGGCGGCCCGGGAGGAGTGGAACCGGCTGGTATGGGTGGACCTGGATGCCTGCCGTCCCGGCAGCCGTTCCATCGGCCACGGTGTTCTGGCACTTGGCGAGAAGGTTCCCGCCGCGCTCAAGCAATGCTGTAATCCCAACCTGCTGGCGGGGATGGGGGCGGATCGGATCGCCACGCGCTACCCGTTCTCAACGATTATGTTCCTGCTATGGCTGCACGATGTTCCGGTGCGCAAAAGCCTGGTGGCCCGGCTGTTGGTACTGGCGGCCGGCTCGGTCTGGATAAATTTGCGTCAGGACCGGGAGAACTGCCTCCAATGGCGGGAAAGACTCCCCGGCTACGATTGGAAGTGGCTGTTTACTCTGGTTGAGAAGGAGCTGTTCGAGCGCCGGTTGCGGGACCAGTTGCTAGCGCCCCTGGAGCGTCTCACAGGTCGTCCGGCCGACGGCCCCGTTGGCAATTCCCGGCTACGGGTACCGGGGCTGAACCTGCAGTTCAATCCCGACTGGGAGGAGGATCTGTTCCTGAAAGTGAGCGCCTTCGCCGGGACGCACCTGAAGTGGTCACCTCCCCGGCCCCCGGCCATCAGCGAGCGGATCGAGGGCCAAAGGCAAACCATGGCCCTGGCCGAAGCAACCCGGCGCAACTTCCCGGGAAACCTGATCGGCAAAGGCGCCATTTCCTATGAACTCACCGGGGCCGACAGCCTTAATTTTACCGCGTTTCCGAAAGAAATTTAAATGGAACCGACAAATTACCCGCTAGCCCCCGAGGACCCCATTATCTACTGCAACGGCGCCTGGGTACGCCAGAGCAAGGCTACGGTGCCCTTCATGGACAGCGGCTTCTGGTACGGTGACGGCCTGTTCGAGACCCTGCTGGTGGCGAACAGCAATATTTTCCGTCCCCGGAAGCATCTGGAACGGATGCAGGCGGGGATGCGCATCCTTAAGATCAATTTCCCGGTCACCGACGATGAGGTGGTGCGCCTAATGGAGGAAACGGTGGAGCGCAACGGTCTGGTGGAGACCTTGCTGCGCCTGATGTGTACCCGGGGTACACTATCCGGTTCGCCCTGGAAATTCACCGGCCCGGCCAACCTGTTCATCGGTTTCCGCTATGCCGGAGCATTGCCACCCTCACCGGTAAAAATCAAGTTTGTCGCCGAGGAGGATTACCCCATAGCCCGCATGGTCCCGGCCCTGAAGTCCATGACTTACCTGGGTAATATGCTGGCCATCCGGGACGTGGTGGCCGCCGGGGCCTTCGAGCCGGTGTTCGTGAACCGGGATGGTGTGATCACCGAATGCGCGGTCCGCAATGTCTTTTTCATCAAGGGGAACACCCTGCACACCCCCGATACCGATTTAGGTATCCTGCCGGGGGTGACCCGGGACCTGATCCTGGAGCTGGCCACCGACATGGGGCTGGCGGTGGATATGGCCCCTATTTTAGCCACCGACGTGGACAGAATGGACGAGGCCTTCATTTCCAGCACCGGCATCGGGATCCTGCCGGTCACCTGGGAGGGATTCCAGCCCACCGATTACCCGCTCACCAACCGCCTGAAGGCGGCGGTGGAGCGGCAGGTGCAGCAGGAGACGGGGGGCTGACGGCAAGTCGGCAGTCTCTTATGACCGCCGACTGGCAAGAAAATTCGGGGAGCGCGTCGATTGGCCCGGGGAGTTGCTCGCGTAACCGCTCACTTTCCGCCGCCAGCGGTTATTCCGTGAATAACTGTCGCTCTGTGGCCCTCATTACATTGCTTTCCTGGCCGCACAGGGCTAAAATTCCGTCGCCGTGCTGAACAAAGTCCTTATCGCCAACCGGGGCGAGATCGCCGTGCGGGTGATCCGCAGCTGCCGGGAACTGGGTATCGCCACCGTGGCGGTCTACTCCCAGGCCGACCGCACCGCACCCCACGTCCTGCTGGCCGATGAAGCCTTGTGCATAGGGCCACCCCCGGCCAAAGAATCCTACCTGGATATGGAAGCTATACTGGCTGCCGCCCGGAAAAGCGGCGCCGACGCGATCCATCCCGGCTACGGCTTTCTGTCAGAAAACGCCAGTTTCGCCAAAGCGGTGCAGGCTGCCGGACTGGTGTGGATCGGTCCCGCCCCGGACACCATTGCCAAAATGGGCGATAAAGTGGCCGCCCGGCGGTTGGCCCTGGAGGTCGGAGCTCCGATTGTCCCCGGGGGCGCGGAACCGCTCGCTGATATCAAGGGGGCCCGCAAGCTGGCTTTACAGGTAGGCTACCCGGTGCTGGTGAAGGCAGCCGGCGGCGGCGGCGGCAAGGGGATGCGATTGGTCCAGGAACCGGGCCAGCTGGAGGCCGCCATCGAGAGAGCCCGTTCGGAGGCCGCCGGCGCTTTCACCGATGACCGGGTCTACCTGGAAAAGGCGCTGGCCGAGCCCCATCACGTGGAAATCCAGGTGTTTGCCGACAGCCACGGCAACGTGGTGAGCCTGGGTGAGCGGGAATGCTCCATCCAGCGCCGTTTCCAGAAGGTGATCGAGGAAACCCCTTCGCCATTTATCAGCCCGGAAGTGCGCGACCAGCTCAGTGAGCTGGCGATCGATATCACGGCCGCCTGCGATTACCGGGGGGCGGGCACGGTGGAGTTCCTGGTGGACCGGGAACAGAACTACTATTTCCTGGAGATGAACACCCGGTTGCAGGTGGAGCATCCCATAACCGAAATGGTCACCGGCCTGGACCTGGTGGCCGAGCAGTTGCGGGTGGCGGATGGCGAGGCGCTGTCGTTCACTCCAGCCGACATCCGGCCCCGGGGGCACGCCATCGAGAGCCGCATATACGCCGAGGACGGCTTCGACGATTTCACCCCCTCCACCGGCACGGTGCTGGAGTTCAGCGCCCCAGGGGGCCCGGGAGTGCGGCTGGATCACGGCCTGCGCCCCGGCCTGGAGATCACACCCTACTACGATCCCCTGTTGGGCAAGTTGTGCGCCTGGGGCCGGACCAGGGCGGAGGCCATCGCCCGGATGACCCGCGCCCTGGAGGAACTGCGGATCGTGGGACTGCGCACTACCACACCTTTCTGCCTGGCGGTGATGCAGCATCCGGCTTTCAACAAGGGTGACTACAGCACCAGCTTCATCAATGATTACCTGCCGGAGTTGGTGGCGTCCACCCAGGCCTCTCAGGAAGAGCTGCATCAGGCGGCGGCCCTGGGAGCGGCCCTGTTCGCCGCTGGAGAGCACCGGGCCGGGGCCGATGGTCGCGCCCACCGGCCGGCTGAATCACCCTGGCTGCTGAAGGGACGCGAAAGCCAGCAGTCGGAATGATATTGGCCGTCATTGGAGAATGGTCTATGGAGCTGCAGGTCCGCTCAGACAACGGCCGCCCGGTGGTGGAAATAGCCGGTCGCCGGCCGGAACTGGACCTGGTGAAACTATCAACATATTCATATTCGCTACTGCTGGACGGCCGGTCCCACCACCTGTCGATCCGCCCTGACCGTGACGGCTACCTGGTCATCCTGCGGCAACAGACCTACCACATCCGCCTGCGTAGCGAGCTGGACCGGACCATCGAAAAGCTGGGAATGCAGGGGGCCACCGGCGGCGGAGGGGGGCAGATAACCGCGCCCATTCCGGGGCTGATCTCGGAGGTGGCCGTTAAGGAAGGCGACACGGTGGCCGCCGGCGACCGGCTGCTGATCCTGGAAGCCATGAAAATGGAGAATGAGATCAGCGCTCCCCAAGCTGGGACGGTTTTAGACGTGCATGTGGCGCCCGGCCAGGCCGTGGAGCAGGGAGCATTGCTGGTGAGGCTGGAGGTGTCTTGACGTGGTCCCCGGGCCAGTGAAAATGTCCATGACCGGGAACCTCGCCCCTTCGATAAACTCAGGGCAGGCCCGTCCTACGGCCGTCCCCTCTCCGTTATACGGAGAGGGGCTTCGCGAAGCGAAGGGGTGAGGTCAAAACGGATCGTGGCCCCAAGATTAGCCATTAGTAGAATAAAAGGTCTAATATATATGGAGAAGTCCTGGGAATATACCGGCCTGATATTTTGACGGCCTGCCCAAGATTTGTGCGTAGGAAACAACCAATCCCCAAACAGTGAGGATGTATGAGTTGCTGCCAATGTGAAGGTATTGAGACATTCTTTAACCGTAAGGTGGCCCTCAAGGAGCTCAAAAAATATCGCCGGGCAGGACCAAGCAAGACCACGCGCCTGTTGATCGAGGCACTCCAGGCTGAGGGTGTCCAGGGGTTGACGCTGCTCGATATTGGCGGTGGAATAGGGGCCATTGGACATGAACTGTTGGCTGCCGGGGCGAGCAGGGCCACTAACGTGGATGCTTCCACGGCGTACATCGAAGTGGCGAAAGAGGAGAGTGAGCGCCGGGGTCACAGCGACCGGGTGAGTTACCAGCACGGCAACTTTGTCGATCTGGCCCCGGAGATATCACCGGCCGATATCGTCACCCTCGACCGGGTAATCTGCTGCTATCACGATATGGAAGCTTTGGTTGGGCTTTCAAGCCAGCGGGCCACAAAGTACTACGGGGTGGTATATCCCCGCGACAATCGGTGGTTTAAGGTCGCCCGTCCCGTGCTCAATCTATTCCTCTGGCTC
>JADFMC010000121.1 GCA_022564085.1 Fidelibacterota bacterium
GACAACTGCCACGGCTCTACGAGCAGTGTCCCATTCGCGAACGTGGCAGGGGATACATCCACCGACACCCTTACCGTCGGCGTGCACACCAGCCATTACACCGCCGCCCGCAACCTGACCAGTAACGTCACCTGCGCCTCCTGCCATATCGTGCCCGATTCGGTCTGGGCCGAGGGCCACATCGACACCAGCGCCCACGCCGAAGTGAATTTCGGGCCTCTAGGGGATGTAGCGGCGGTGGGCACCGCGACCAGTTGGGACCGCGACACCGGCGAATGCTCGAACATCTACTGCCACGGCGCCTGGACCTATGAGAGAGCCGATTCAACCGGGAAATTCGTCACCGGTAATAATATCACTATGACCTGGACGAAGCCCGTTGAGGGAATTCTGTGCGGCACCTGCCACAATTTGCCGCCAATGGGCCACATTGATATCAGCGCTATCAGCTGTAGCACATGTCATCCCGCGACGGTGGCCCCAGGTGACAACAGTACAATCATTGGGCTTGATCGGCATATCAGCGGTGACGAGAATTGAACTTGACCGGGATGTAACTGTCGGATGGTACTGTTTGAGCAGTTTACCGGTTAAAAATTGCTATGGTTACTGACGTAGAATCACCTTAAAATATATTCAGCAGACAATATTCCCCCGTCGATATAAAAGGCCTGGAAGCTGGGCAAACCTACCTACTAAGTAAATATTCACTCTTAGATCGATTGATCCCCAACTGCTCCCGCCGGAGGGGGTCTTTTTTCATGTCAACCCACCTCACCTTGGCTGTGCTGTCCCTGTCGTTGAGTACGCCAACTCAGCGCCAGGACGATGCCTGTCTGGATTGCAACGCAGCAGCCCTCAACGGCTCAACTCATGAAGACCTCGATTGCCGGTCGTGCCAATTAGACATGGACTTAGAGGAGCGCTCGGAAGAGGGACCGATCCCCACCTTCTCCTTGGCGGACGCCTGCGGTGTCTGCCACCACGATGAGTG
Organism: Fidelibacterota bacterium; assembly: GCA_022564085.1. Taxonomy (GTDB): domain Bacteria; phylum Fidelibacterota; class Marinisomatia; order SCGC-AAA003-L08; family TS1B11; genus JACZSB01. The sequence goes on from JADFMC010000121.1 coordinate 995, forward strand.
GGACCAGCACTCGCAAAGTGTGCACCGGCTGAAGCTCGATTCCACCCGCCAGGACGAGTATCCCTTAAGCAACGTGACGTTCTACTCGGGACATATGACCGGCCGGCAGTGGCCCCACCGGCATGCGCGTTTTCTGGAGGAACTCGAGGACGAGCTGACCAGTTACCGCAATGGCGAGCTCTCCCGCCATAAACTGGCCCACCTTGCCCGACAGGCTTTAAAATGGCAGATATCCCGGGATAGCTAGAACCGTATTTTTCGCTGCCAGCGGCTCAGGAAACCGTGGCGAATTTAGACTAAATCATTGTAATTTCGGTTGCTGCAGCTGCGTACGTTTTAATCGTTTCTTGATCAATCCAGCTTGCTGGACTATAAATAAAATTGCTAGTGTCCGGGAGAACCACCATGGATAGCGCCAAGCTCATATTGCAAGGTAAGGAATACGAACTGCCAATAATCGTCGGTTCCGAAGGAGAGATCGGCATTGATATTTCCAAGCTGCGGGCCCAATCAGGCGCCATCACGCTGGACCCCGGCTATGGCAACACCGGCTCCTGCCTCAGCAGTATCACTTTCATCGATGGTGAAAAGGGCATTCTGCAATACCGCGGCTATCCCATAGAGGAGTTGGCCCGGGGCGCCCGTTTCGTTGAGGTGTGCCACCTGCTGATTTACGGCCACCTGCCCAGTGAAAATGAACTCACGCAGTTCCGGGACCAGCTGATCCACCACAGCATGATCCACGAGGACATGAAGAAGTTATTCGAAGGGTACCCACCGACAGTGCATCCCATGGCCGTGCTGTCATCCATGATCTCCTCCATGTCGGCCTATTACCCCAATTCCGGCAATGGCGAGGATGTGGATCTCAATATCATCCGTCTGTTGGCTAAGGCTAAGACCTTCGCCGCTTTTTCCTACAAGAAATCGATCGGGCAGCCTTACGTCTATCCCCGGAACGACCTGAGCTACCCCGGCGATTTTATTCACATGATGTTTGCGGTGCCGGCCGAGCCGTACGAGGTACCGCCGGTGCTGGAGGATGCCTTGAACCTGTTGCTCATACTGCACGCCGACCACGAGCAGAACTGCAGCACCTCCACAGTGCGCATGGTGGGCAGCAGCCAGGCCAACCTCTTTGCCTCAATGGCCGGTGGGGTTAACGCCCTGTGGGGAGCGCTGCACGGCGGAGCCAACCAGAAGGTCATCCAGATGTTGCAAATGATCTACGATGACAACGAGGATTATAAGAAGTATATCGAGCTGGCCAAGGACAAATCATCCGACTTCAAGCTCATGGGCTTTGGGCACCGGGTGTATAAAAACTTCGACCCCCGGGCCCTGATACTCAAGGAATCTTCCGATAAGGTGCTGGAACAGCTGGGAGTCGACGACCCCCTGTTGGAGATCGGCAGGAACCTTGAGCGGATAGCCCTGGAAGACGAATACTTTATCGAAAGAAAACTATACCCCAACGTTGATTTCTATAGCGGCATTATATATCGGGCCATGGGCCTTCCCACGAACATGTTCACCGTCATGTTTGCTCTGGGCCGCCTGCCCGGCTGGATCGCCCATTGGAAAGAGATGAGCGAGGACCCCCACGGCCGTATCTATCGGCCGCGGCAGATCTACACCGGTGAAACCAAGCGGTCTTTGAAGCCTATCCATATGCGCTGACTCATTCCTGCCCCTATTGCTTGGGAAGTTCTCTCCATCACTGTCAATAGCGGTGATGATGCATTGTTCGCGGGCAATTGACCGCCAGTAACCTACCAGCATGGATATCGTTCCGCTACAGCCAGCCGATTATCAGAGTATCGTGTTCTTCACCGGCGCCGGCATGTCTGCCGAAAGCGGCATACCCACCTACCGGGGCAAGGGCGGCATCTGGACAAAGTACCATTGGGAGCAGGTGGCCTGCGAGGAGGCCTTCAGGCGCGATCCCGAACAGGTGCTCACATTTCATCGTGAGCGTCGGCTGGGGGTAGCCGCCTGCCGGCCCAACAGTGGCCACCACATAATTGCCGCCCTGGAGCAGCAGCACCCCCGGGTGACTGTGGTGACCCAGAACATCGACGGGCTGCACGGGTTGGCCGGTTCGGCCCGGGTCATTGAGCTGCACGGTTCCCTGTGGCGGCTGCGCTGCCCGCGTGATGGACAACGGCTAGAAATAAAGCCCGGCAGCGACTACCCGGACCGTTGCGAATGCGGCGCCTGGCTACGGCCGGATATCGTTTGGTTCGGTGACAATTTGGATCAAGATGTGATCAACCTGGCCATGGAATCTCTTGCCGAGTGTGATTTATTCGTGTCGGTGGGCACCTCAGGCACAGTCTGGCCGGCAGCCGGATTGCCGCAGATAGCCCGCCGGAATGGGGCCTATAGCCTGGAGATCAATCCCGAAGCCAACGAGAATTCCCGCCTATACGACCGGGCTTACCGTGCGCCGGCCACCCAGGTGCTGCCTCGGCTGTTCCCGAGTGTAACGGGACCGGTGCGGGCTTAAAATTCCCATCAACGGCAGAAACCAGGCTCCCTCAGGCATTGCCCGGAACGCTGAAACCGTGTAGCTTGTATTTTGGCTCGAGCCAACTTTGGAGTTTTTGCATGGCCGTTTCACAATTGAAAAACTTGGCGTCCCGGCTGCTGTTGCCCGGACTCATATTGATCCTGTCCTGCGTACCACGGTCAAAGGTGGATATGATCCTAACCGGTGGCACGATTCTCACCATGGACCGGTATTTACCCCCCGCCCAGGCTCTGGCAATCGTGGACGGCCGCATCCTGACTGTGGGCCGCGAGGTAGAGGTTCGGGCCTTGGCTGGTCTGGGCACCAAGCGTATCGATCTGAAAGGGGCGGTAGTGCTGCCGGGGCTAACCGACAGCCATTTCCATCTGCTGAGCTTCGGGCGCTCGCTCAGTGAACTGCAATTGGCCGGCACCGCCTCGATTGAAGAGGTAGCCCGGATGGTGGCTGCCAAGGGGCGGGAATTGCCGCCGGACGCCTGGATCACCGGGCGGGGCTGGGACCAAAACGACTGGCCGGTGAAAGAGTTTCCCAACCGGGGTATGTTGGACAAGGTTGCGCCCGACCACCCGGTTTACCTGCGGCGGGTAGACGGCCACGCGTTGTGGGTTAATACCAGGGTCCTGCTTTTGGCCGGGATAAACGATGAAACCGTCACTCCCGATGGTGGCGTCATTTTCCGGGACGCCGCCGGCCATCCCACCGGCATCTTCTTAGACAACGCCATGGGACTGGTCAGCCGGGTTCTGGCCGAACCTTCCCGGGAAGATATCCGGCGCTGGCTGCTGGCAGCCGTCGAGCGCTGCAACCAGGTTGGGCTGACTGAAGTGCACGACGCCGGCGTGGACGGACGTACACTGGAGGTCATCACCGAGTTGGTGGATGAAGAGCGCTTCACCATGCGCTACTACGGTATGCTGGACGGCAACGATTCTCAGCTGCTGGAGCGGCATTTCCTGGCAGGGCCGACCCTCAACTACGGGGGCCGGATGACTGTGCGCACAGTAAAATTCTACGCCGATGGCGCCCTGGGCAGCCGGGGGGCGGCCCTGCTGGACGACTATAGCGATGATCCCGGCAATCGCGGGCTGATGGTCACCCCGCCCGGTGAACTCAAGAGGCTGATCGCCGCCACCCTAAAGGCCGGTTTCCAACCTGCGGTGCACGCCATCGGGGACCGGGCCAACCGCATCACATTGGACATCTACGAGGCTGTCCTGCAGCAGTGGCCCGATTACGACTTGCGCCCCCGGATCGAGCATGCCCAGGTGGTTTCTCTGACCGATATTAAACGCTTCGCCCGGCTGGGAGTCATTGCGTCCATGCAGCCCTCCCACGCTACCAGCGATATGTACTGGGCCCAGGACCGGATTGGACCCCAGCGCATCAAGGGGGCTTATGCCTGGCGGCGTTTCCTGGAGGCGGGAGCCCGGATCTGCGGCGGGTCTGACTGCCCGGTGGAAAAGGTAGACCCTTTGCTGCAGATTTACGCCGCCCGTACTCGCCAGGATACCACCGGCTGGCCGGAAGGCGGTTGGCAGGCTGGTCAACGGTTGGGGGGACTGGAGGCGGCCAAATCGTTGACCACCTGGGCCGCCTATGCTGCCTTCGAGGATAGCCGGCGGGGCAAGATCGCACCGGGCTACGACGCCGACCTTACCATTCTCTCCCGCAATCCCCTGCGGGACCCACCGGCGGAAATCCTGCAAACCGCCGTGCTGATGACTATCGTGGGTGGCGAGGTGGTCTGGAATAACCGGCCGGCCTGGAAATCCATGCCCACCACAACGGCCGGCCAATGACACCGGGTCCCCACGGCGGATGAACCGGTAGACTTGAAGTGTCGGCGCCTCACACCAGCCAGGCGGTGGTGCTGCGGACCATCGAATATTCCGATACCTCGCTCATCGTCCGCTTGTTCACTGAAACATACGGTAAGGTAACGGTCATGGCTCGCGGCGCCCGCCGGCCGAAGCATGCTCTGCATGGCGTGCTGTCTGTTCCCCATCGCCTGGCCGTGGATTATCGCCATAAGGACGGCCGGGATATCCAGACGCTGGTGGGAGTGGAATTAGCAGATAGCTATGCCGCCCTGGCCGGCGACCTGGGCCGTAGCGCTGCCGCTTGGCTGCTGGTGGAGATGCTCGACCGGGCAGTCCAGGTCGCCGATCCCCTACCGTTGCTCTTCCGGTTGATCACCTCCTCCCTGGAGCAGCTCAATACGACTACCGGTGATTTTCCCACGGTGGTGCATTTTTATCAGCTTCAGCTGGCCCGGCAGCTGGGCTATGCCCTCCAGCTGGAAAAGTGTCCCCGTTGTGGTCGCCAGGTGCAGACGGCCGTCCTGGATCCCCTGGGCGGTGACCTGCTCTGCGTCCGCTGCCGCCCGTCGGGTTCGTTGCGCCTGGGCAGAGCGGCCCTGAGCTATTTGCGGGACTTGGCTGCCACGCACATCAGCGAGCTGGACAGCTTGCATCCCGCTTCCGGCGTTCGGCAGGAAGTAGACCAATTCCTGCTGAAATATCTCTTTATCCACGTGGATGGTATGGACAAATTACGGTCCCTGAAATTCTGGCGGCAGGTACGTAAATGAGCAGTATTGAGAATCACCGTTTTGACACTGAGAATCTGGAGCTGGGCTCCGGCCCAACTGGCTGTTACCTGATTCACGGATTCACCGGCACCACTTACGAATTGCGGGGTCTGGCGCATTTTCTGGCGGATAGGGGTTACCGGGTGTCCGCCCGATTGCTGCCCGGCCATGGAACAACCATGGAGGAGTGCAACCTGGTCAAGGCTGAAGACTGGCTGGAAGAGGTAGAATATCACTTCACCGATTTCATGCTGGATTGTGAGGCCGCGTTCGTGATCGGCCTGAGCATGGGCGCCGGACTGGCCCTGCACCTGGCCGCGCTTTTCCCGCTGGCCGGCGTGGTGGCTATGTCTCCCGCCCTGGTACTCCCATCATGGAAGCTGCGGCTATTGCCTGTTACCTCGCGGTTCAAACCGATCCTCCCCAAAGCCCAGGTCTACGCGGACCGTAACCCGGACCAGCACCTTTATTATGGCTACCCCGGCTACCCGGCCAAAGCGCTGTGGCAGATGATGCGGCTGCACCGTCACATACGGGCGGAGCTGGGCAATGTAACGGCGCCGGCCCTGATAATGCACTCCCATGCCGACATCACCGCCCCATTCGTTAACGCCCGGCTGGTGCACGAAACCATCGCCTCCAC